>SKKL01000027.1 GCA_007121465.1 Acidimicrobiales bacterium
GCCAGGGCCCACCCCCGCCCCACCGGCCCCGGCAACTCCGGCACCGGCCTCCGCACCCCCAGAACCGGCGAGCCCGTCACGCCGCATGCCGGTCGGAGTCCTCGCCGCCGGGACTGTGGTCGTCGTGGCGCTGGTCATCGCCGCGGTCGTGCTCTTCTCGGGTGGCGACGACGACCCGGGCGAGGCCGTCGAGGTCCCCGCCGCCACCGTCGCCAGCTTCGAGCGCCTCTGTGTCGATGGAGGTGCTCCCGCCGATCTGTGCCGGTGCGCGGTCGACGACGCCCTCGAGAACCTGAGCCCGGCCGAGTTCATCGCCGCCGAGGAGGAGCTCCGCCGTGACGGCGATTCCCTCACCCCAGCCATGACTGCGGTCTTCTTGGACTGCGAAGATCGCCTCGGGGTCTGACAATGGTCGGACCGTCGCTCCCGCGTTCCCAGGCACTGGACGAGCTCGTCATCACCGTCGTGGTCGACAACGCCACCGACACACTCTCGACGGTCGCGCCGGGCCTCCCCCAGCATCCCGAGCTCATCGGCCACCTCGGGCGGGTCGAGCCGACCACCTCGGCCGACGGCCACGAGTGCCACGAGGTGTTCGGACACCTGTGCGTCGCCTGCCACGGGTTCTCGGTCGTCGCCACCGGTCGCGTCGGAGAGGAAACACACACCGTGCTCTTCGACGCCGGCCCCTATGACCACGTGTGGCTCGAGAACGCCGAGCGGCTCGGCGTGGATCTCGCCGCCATCGAGGTGGTCTTCTTGTCCCATTGGCACTGGGACCACAGCGGGGCACTACCCGCCGCGGTCGATGCCGTCGCCGCCGCCCGGGCATCGGCCGGGCTGTCACCCCCTGTCGTCGACCTCCACCCCGATCGCCCCGACCAGCGCGGCACCAAGACCGGGTCCGGAGCAATGGTGCTCCTGCCGCCCGAACCGTCGTTCGAAGCGTTCCGATCCGCGGGAGCCGAGGTCGTCACCCACTCCGACCCCCATACGGTCGCCGGAGGGTTCTTCCTGGGAAGCGGTTCGATCGAGCGCCGCACCCGATACGAGGCCGGGTTGATCGGACACCACAGCTTCCGTGACGGCGTCGCCACCCCCGACCCGCTCATCATGGACGAACGGTTCCTCGCGGCCGAGGTGCAGGGACGCGGGGTCACGGTGCTGTCCGCGTGTTCCCACGCCGGGATCGTCAACGCCTGCCTCGCCGCTCGTGAGCACTACCCCGACGCGCCGGTCGACCTCGTCCTCGGTGGGTTCCACCTGGCCGGGGCCTCCGTGGAGCCGCGCATCGGCGAGACCGTCGCCGACCTCGCCGAGCAGATCGACCCCGCCGTGTTGGCTCCGGGTCACTGCACCGGTTGGCGGGCCCAGGCCGCGCTCGCGGCGCGCTTCGCCCCGGACCGGCTCGCCCCGAGCGTGGTCGGCTCCACGTACCGCCTCACTGCGGGGTGACCACCGACCTGCTGGCTACAGCCCCTCGATCCTGAGGTCGCGGTCGCGAATCGCCGACCTCAACCGGTCGGGCAGGGTCGTCGGCGCCCACTGGTTGGCTCCGAAGGCTTCTACCTCGGAGTCGGGTTCGTGAGCGAGCGCCACCCCGGGGGCGAGAAGCGCGGCAAAAGCCTGACGCTCGTCGTCGTCGAGCTCGTCGGCCACGAAGTCCTTCAGCTTGTCGAGCATGCGGCTCGCCACATCGCCGCTGGGCATCGGGCCTTCTGGCCCGTTCGGATCGTCGCTCACGTGTCCCTTGACCTCGTTCTGGGCTCCCGGTTACACACCGGCAGCATCCACTCCGTTCGATGACGGACCATCCGCCTATTCCAGCACCGGGTCGAGGCCGACCCGGGATCGTCCCGCGTCCACGCAGACATCGCAGTCCTTCAGGTGTCGCGCCGCGGCGACCTCCTCGCCGGAGGTGACGAGCCCGTTCAGCTCACCGCATCCGAATGATCGGGCGGCCGCGGCGACCTCGAGGATCACCGCATCGCGCAATCGGCGCCGGGCCCGGTGAAGGAGCACCTTGGCCGCATTGGGGGTGACTCCGAGGGCCGCTCCGACCTCCTGGGGACCGAACCCCAACCACAGCACCATGGAGATGGCCGTGCTGTCGCGTGGGGTCAGCCCGGCCACGCAGCCCCGGACCAGCTGGGCGAGCTCTCGCAATTCTGCCTCGTCGTCGGGTTCGGCGTCGTCGCTGGTCAGCACAACCCCCTCACCACCGGATTCCTCGATGGGCTCGCGATCGACCCGGGTGTTGTGTCGCCGCACATCGGTGGCCGCGTTGCGGGCGATCTGCATGAGCCACGGCCGGAACCGGCTGGGCTCGCGCAGCTTGTCGATGCTGCTGAGCGCTCGGGCGAAGGCCTCCTGCACCGCGTCCTCGATGCCGTCGGGGTCGGCCCCGATGTGGCCGCGGACCGCGGTGCGAACGGCCGGGGCGTGTCGTTCGAACAGCGTGGCGTAGGCCACCTGATCTCCGTTCATCGTCGCTTCGACGAGCACTGCGTCGGTCGGATCGCCCACGACCTCCGATGCTAGGACCTCGACGTGTGTCGCGCCGTCACCCCTGCGGAGGCACCTGACGGGGGGTGACGGGCCGGCGGAGCGCGACACTGGCGCGAGTCGAGGACGTGGCCCGGGTCGCGAGGGTCCGACGCCCCGCCGGTCGGGGCGCTTCGCGGACGTTCGCGGCGGTGGCCCACAGGACCGTCTTCACCTGGAACGGGCGCAGGTCGGGGTGTTTGGCCCGGATCAACGCGGCGATGCCGCTGATGTGCGGGGCGGCATAGGAGTTGCCGGTGGCGTCGATGCGACTCGCTCCCCTCCAGGCGACCTCGACCCCCACTCCCGGGGCGAGGAACTCGGTGGGCGGCTCGGGGTTGTGGTGGAACCGGAACGGGTCGGTGGACAGGCTCGACGCGACGCTGGTCACCGACGCATACAGCGACGGAAAGCTGGTCTTGGGCAGGTTGTTGGCCGCGGTCACTACGAGGGACCCGGAGAAGTAGGCCTGGTCGCAGATCTCGTAGAACGGCAGCGCCCACTCGCGGCGGTTGGTCCCGAGCGACAGGTTGACCACGTCGAAACGCTGCTCGACCGCCCACGCGAGGCCCCGCAGGAAGGCAGCCGCTCGTCCTCGGAGTCCGGGACCGAGCACCTTGACGCTGGTGATCGACGCCTCCGGAGCGATGCCGTGGATGATCCCCGCGCACGCGGTTCCGTGTCCGACCGAGTCGTCGTGGGGACCGAGGCGTTCGACGGTCTCACCGTCGTCGGTGACCCGCACCTCGACCCCTCCGTCGCGCACGACGCAGTCGCCGAGATCGGGGTGGTCGGCCTCGATCCCGCTGTCGACCACCGCCACCCTCGCTCCCTTGCCCGTCGACCCACCCCATGCCCACGCCGGGGAGAGGTCGTCCATCGAGGACGCCTGGTCGAGACGCAGAACCGTGGAGCTGCGCGAGTAGGCGGGAAGGCGGGGATCGGGCTGATCAGCCGACATCGAGCAGGGCCCGCACGAGAGCGGAGACGGTGGCGTAGCGGCCCGGGTCGGTCTCGGCCAGGCCGGCCAGCTCGGCGTGCAGCTCGGCCGGGGAAGCGACCGAGCTGCCGGCGGTGGCCTCCTCGATGACCGTGCCGGCGATGCCCGCCAAGACCGTGGCGCTCTCCACGTCGTCGAAGTCGAAGCCTCCGTCGCGGTCGGTGTCGAGAAGCTCGAGCACTCCGCTGATCCCGTCCATCCCCATGCAGGGCACGGTGAGCACGGCGCCGGGCTCCCATCCGAGGGCCCGGGCCACGTCGTCGTCGAGTCGCTGATCGGCCGACGAGGGCCGCAGAGCGACGGGCTGGCCGGACGCGGCGACGAACCCGGCGACTCCTTGGCCGATGTCGACGCTCACCCCCACCGCCTCGCTCGACCCGTCCCCGTCAGCAGCGACCACCGTCAACGACTCGCCATCGATGGCCAGCAGGAGCGCCCGGTTCGCTCCGGTGGCTTCTCGAGCCGCACGCAGGACGCTGTCGGTGATGGGGTTGTTCACAGAAACGGGCACGAGGCCTCCTTCGAGCTCAGCCGGCTCGGGGCACCGGGCCCAGGGTACGGCGGATGTCTTCGGCGTCGGGAACCTCGGCTCGACGCGGGGGTAGGGCGGTGAGCCTCGCCCCCGCGGCGGTGAGACCGCCGGGACCGATCGTCGCCTGCAGACGGACGCCTCCGGCGGGCGCGGGACCGCTGCGACGGTCGAGGGCGGCCCCGAGTGCCGGCAGGCGCGAGGCCAAGGTGCCCAGACGCTCGTCGTCGAGGACGAGGAGCCGGAGCCGTTCGAGCGCCTCGAGCTCGGCACCGGTCTCGTCACCGAGTACCGCCGCGACGCCGAACATCTGGCCGGGACCGAGCTCGGCGACGGTTGCCTCCCCGCCTTCGGGAGATCGGACGACCACCCGGGCACGCCCCTCGCGAACCAGCCACAAGTGGCCGCCCCCCTCGGGGATGCGATCGCCGGGTGCGAGCTCGCGAGGTGTGAGCGCGTCGGCCACCAGCGCGAGCTCGGCGTCGTCGAGCGAGGCGAACAGGCTCGTGTGAGAGAGCGCCTGGGCTACATCGACAGGAGCCGGGGGCGCCGCGGGTGTTCCGGTCTGCTCGGCCCAGAGGTCGGCGTAGACGCCGTTGCGGGCGATCAGCTCGGCATGGGTGCCCTGCTCGGCGAGCCGTCCGTCGACGAGGACGAAGACCTGGTCGTAGTCGACGACCGACGCCAGGCGGTGGGTGACCGCGACGGTGGTCCGGCCCGACGAGAGCTGCTCGAGGGTGGCGGCGATCTGGCGCTCGGTGCGGGGGTCGAGTGCGGATGTGGCTTCGTCGAGGACGAGGATCGCCGGGTTGCGCAGGATCGCCCGGGCGATCGCCACCCGTTGGCGCTGACCTCCCGACAGGCGTCCGCCTCGCTCCCCCACCAGGGTGTCGTAGCCGTTGGGCAGGGCCATGATCGTCTCGTGGATCTCGGCGGCCTCGGCGGCTTGTTCGATCTCGGCGTCGGTGGCGTCGGGCCGGGCGAGTCGCAGGTTCTCCCGGACGGTGATGTCGAAGAGGAAGTTCTCCTGGAAGACCACGCCCATCTGACGGCGCAGCGAGGCCAGGCTCGCGCCGCGGATGTCCTGACCGTCGACAGTGATCGATCCGCCGGCCGCGTCGTAGAAGCGCAGGAGCAGGTTGAGCGCCGAGCTCTTTCCTGCACCCGACGGCCCGACGAACGCGACCTTCGATCCGGCCGGGATCACACAGCTGAGCCCCTCGATGACCGGCGCCCCACCGGGGGTGTAGGAGAAGGTGACATCGTCGAAGCGAATCTCGCGGGTGAGGGGCGGGAGGTCGATGGCGTCGGGGGCGTCGGGAACGTCGAGCTCGGCGTCGAGCACCTCGTTCACGCGGGCTAGCGCACCGGTGGAGGACTGGAGCTGCTGGCCGACCCCCGTGAGCTGACCGACCGGACCGATCACCTCGCCCATGACACCCATGAAGGCGACCAGGCCGCCGATGGTGAGCTGACCGTCGAAGATCATCCAGATTCCGAGGGCGAGCACGATGATGCGCAGCACCGCCACGACCCCGTTGACCGAGAGGCCGAACAAGCCTCCGAACAGCGCCAGGCGTAGGTTCGAGTCGAACAGCCGGGTGGAGGACCGACCGAAGCGGGCGATCTCGCGAGCCTCGAGGGCGAACGCCTTCACCACCGGCTGGGCCGCATAGTTCTCGGACAACACGTTGAGCAAGGCTCCGCTCTGCTCCTGGACCGCCATCGACCGGGTGAGCGCACCGTTGGACATGCGGGAGTAGATGAAGGCGACGACGGGCACGCCGGCCAGCACGACGAGCCCGAGGACCGGGTGGAGGGTGAGCAGCACGACAGCTGACACGACGAGGGACAGCATCTGGAAGGCGCCGTCGCGCAGCGCGGCTGAGAATCCCGCCTCGACCTCGCCGACGTCGGAGAGGAAGCGGGACAGCACGTCTCCCTGTTCCCGTCGGTGGAACCAGCCGGGCGACAACCGTTGCAACCGCTCGAACATGCGGGTCCGCAGGTTGGTGATGACCGAGGTGGAGACGAAGGCCGAGAGGTACGACCGGCGGAGCCCGGCCAGCAATGAGATCACGAGGACGACCGCCAGCCCACCGAGGAGTCGGCTGACCTGGTCCCACTCACCGCTCGGGATGGCGTTGTCGACCAGCTCGCGGAACACGAACGGGAACACGGTGGTGAAACCGAGGCCCACGAGCATCCACGCGGCGATCTCGACCTGTTTGGTCCAGTACGGCTTCATCTCCCGCGCCGCCATGCGCAGGAAGGCCCGTGGCTCGGCCTTGACCGTGCCTCGAGCGAGCTCGGAACGCCACAGCATCTCCAGGCGTGACAGCCCGTCGCCGAACACCTCGCGAGCGGCGACCTCGCGACCTCCTGGTCGGCACGAGGCGAGGAAACGGATCATCGCGGCCCGGCCGTCCTTGCCCGCCCGTTTGACGAGGAAGGCCACGAACGATGTCGACATCATGGCGGCAAGGTCGGCGTCGACCATGTCGAAGGGCGGGAGGTCGTGGCCCCCGAGCTGCTCGTCGGGGTCGAGGCCGGCGACGTGGAGGCCGAACCCGTCGAGGAGCGACCCGAGCTCGTCACCGGCGGGAAGGCTGGCCCCGAAGTAGCGGGCGAGGTATCGCTCTGGAGTCTCGGGGGGGCGCTCCGAGGTGACCGCGACCCAGATCTCGTGACGGTCGGCGTCGACCACCGCCCCCGAGGTGACCACCTCGCCGGGCTGGTCGGGATCCGGGAACGGGTCGACCAGGCACACCTGGGGCACGACGCCCCAGGGTTCGGATCCGAGTCCGGCGAGGTTGCGGCGGGCCCGGGCCAGATCGGTGGCGACCTGGGACGCGAGGGTCTCGCCGAGGGTTCCGGCCCGATAGCGCACGACGGCAGCGTCGGTGGTGATCGACTCGAGCTCGTCGACACCGGGCCGAGTTTGGGGTTCGGGCGGCGGCGGTTCAGGGGGCGGTTCGGACGGCGGCGGCGGTGTGGGCGGCGGTTCGGACGGCGGCGGCGGTGTGGGCGGCGGCGGTGGCGCCGGTGTGGCTGCGGCCGCAGGCGAGATCCGCAGCTCGCTCTCGCCGAGGTTCACCACCGAGCCCGGGGCGACCACGGTCGGAGCGGTGAGCCGACGGCCGTCGACGAAGGTCCCGTTGGCCGATCCGAGATCGGTGACGATCACCCCGGCCGGCGACGGTTCGAGACGCAGGTGATGGCGCGATGCCGCCGGGTCGTCGAGGGCCCACGCGGCCTCCCGGCCCACCTCGATCGCTGCGTCGAGCGATCGGGTGGACCGGGTGCCGTCGGCTCGGACGAGCTCGACGTCGTAGCCGGGGTCAGTCACCGGCTCCGGACGAGGCGCTCTGGATGGAGAAGGTGTAGTCGCCCCTACCCTCATCGATCCGGATGCGGTAGGTGCTGCCTTGCTGGTCGGGCCCGACGGTGAACTCTTCACTCGCTCCCGGGTTGATCCGACCCCCGCCGACCCGGCTTCCCGCTGGATCGCTGATCTCGATCCTGACCCGTCGATCCGACTCGGCTGAGACGGTGAAGGAGATCACCAGGTCGGTGCCCGGGTGGGTGAACAGGTAGTAGTCACCGCTGTCGTCGTTGCCGACCTGGCCGGTCAGCTCCTCTCCCACCGGGACCTCCCAGGCGTCGGCCAGGCTGTCGGGGGCATCGCCGCCCAGCCCTGCGTCGTCCTGGGGCTCCAAGGTGACGGTGAACCGGTAGTCGGCGGGACCTTCGTTGACGGTGATCTCGACGAAGCCGGACTGCTCCCCGTCGAACAGATGACTCACGGTCTGCTCGGCGTTGGGCTGGGTCCGACTGCTCGAGATGGTCGACCCCTCGAACTCGACGACGAGCTGCGCTCGACGGGTGGAGTCGCGGTCGTTCTCGAACTCGATGGTGAGGAGGCCACCCGAACCTTCCTCGAGTTCGAGAAGGTACATGTCGGTGTTGTCATCACCGCCGAGCAGTCCCTCGACCGCGTCGCCCGAGGAGATCTCGAACGCCGTCTCGAAGGAGTCGCCCGCGTCGCCGCCCTGGCCGGCGTCATCTTGGAGGTCGAGCGAGATCTCGAAGGTGTAGGCGGCCGGGCCTTCACTGAAGCGGATCTCGAACGGCCCACCGCCCTCGTGATCGAGGACGACGCGCTCCTCCATGACGTCGCCAGGCTGGATCGACTGGTTGATGTAGCTCGACGAACCCGAATCGACCTGGGCCCTGACGCGGCGCACGCTGTCGCCGTCGTTGGCCACCCGCACGGTCAACACCGCGCTGTCGGGAGCGTCGAAGGTGTAGCGGGCCTCGGTGCGGTCGTCCTCGAGGGAGTCGTCGTAGGTACGGTCGAGCTCGATCGGACCGTCGACCTGGCGCTCCTGGGTCGCAGGACGGCTCCTCGATGCACCGTCGGACTCCCCACGGCTACCGACGGGCCGGTTGAACAGCTCACCGGTCTCGACGTCGCGGAGGTCGAAGCTGTCGAGCTCGCTCGGGGCGTCATCGACGACGGCCACCTCGTCCGGCTCGAACGCGTCCCACTCATCGCCGCTGTACTCCTCGTCGCCCTCGATCGCCTGCGGCTGGCGCAGCGGCGCGCCGCTGTAGCAGTTGACCCTCGGCACTCCGACGCTGTCGACGAGGACGGCGGAACCGCGCTGGAGGATCGCCTGGCGGGGCGTGGCCTCGCCGTCGCGGAAACCGTGGTTGACGACCCGGGTGTCCGACCCGAGGTTCACCGGGGTGAGACGGTCGATGTAGGAGTCGATGTCAGCGGGATCGATCTCGAGAACGTCGGCCCACGCCTGGGCCTTGTCCTCCTCGGCGGCGAGCAGGCCGGCGAGTTGGTCCGGGTCGCACGACGCCTCGTTCAGGGTCCCGCCGTAGAGCCCGGCCACTGACCCGTCGACGGTGCGGTAGCCGACCTGGACCTGCTCGTCCGGGTCGGACACGTCGTCCCCGGCCAGCTCGTCGTCGGTCGCCTCGTCCTCGGTCATCTCATCGTCGCTCGGCGCGCCCTGCTCGGCGAAGGCCATGAGGCTGCCACTGGGCTGTGGGGCGATCGATGCGAAGAATGGGTTGGGCCCCTCGCTCCCGATGCTCTCGAGCGAGACGCTCGCGGCGGCGGCTTCGTCGTCGCCGAGCTGGGTGATGACCACGAAGGCGCCGGCGATCAGGGCGATGACCGCCAC
>SKKL01000229.1 GCA_007121465.1 Acidimicrobiales bacterium
AGAGACCCGTTCCGTCGCCTTCGCGGGCGTCGGTGAGAGCCCGGTCGAGTTGGCCCCACAGCTCGGGGGTGTACATGGCGGCCAACACCCCGGTCCATGCGAGACCGTGGGTGAGCTCGCGCCCGTCACGGTCGTCGGTGGGTAGCGGCTCCCGGGCGACCGCCCCCATGACGCGGTCGAGGGTCGACCCCGGGTCGCCGCCGGCGGCCAGACCGCACCGTTCGGGCTGGCACCACTCGAGGAACGCCTGGACCGAGCCTTCGAACCCGATGGCCTGGCCAGCACTCTTGTCGCCGAGGGCGACGCTGCGGGAGTAGGCGCCGTCGAGCACCACGGCCCGGATCCGGTCGGGGAACAGCTCGGCGTAGGTCGCGCCGAGGAACGTGCCGTAGGAGAAGCCGACGTAGGTGATCTGCTCCTCGCCGAGGGCGTCGCGAATGACGTCCATGTCCCGGGCGCTCGCCACCGTGGTGATGTGAGGCAACAGGTCGCCGCTGTCCTGTTCGCACAGCTCGGCGAACTGGCGCATCAGGTCGGCCACCTCGGCTTCGGCCTCCGGGGTGGCGGGGATCGGATCGGCAGAGACGTACCGGTCCATGAACTCGGCGTCGCCACAGCGGACCTGAGTGCTCTGGCCCACTCCGCGGGGGTCCCAGGTCACCAGGTCGAAGTGGTCACGGATCTCCGACGGGAACAAGAACCCGAAGAACGCGGCGAGCTCGATGCCCGAGCCACCGGGTCCCCCCGGGTTGACGAGGATCGAGCCGATGCGCTCGTCGGGGTCCTCGGCCGGGCGACGGACCACTGCGATCTCGATCGTCTCGCCGTCGGGGTCGTCGTGGTCGAGAGGAACGGTGAGCCGACCCTCCTGGAGTGAACCCGACTGTGTCCAGGCGATCTCCCCGGACGGGCCGTCACCGTTCGGATCGTCGTCGGGTGGGTCGTCGCCGTTCGGCTCGTCGGCGGCGGTGGTCGGGGTGGGGTCTGGGCCCGCGTCGTCGCTGTCGTCGTCGGAGCAGGCGGCCGCCACCAGTGCGAGGACGACGAGCAACGCCAGCCACCGTGGGAATCGGTTCGTCCTCACACAGCTCTCCTCACCCACTGGTCCTCGTCGTCGGGTCGGGCGACCGATCGAGGGACGCACCGCCTCGGGACACGATAGGTGCCTCCCGACCGAGGTCGGGTATCGCCCCGCCAACCCGGCACCGGGCCGGATACCCTTACGGGGTGGCTACCGCCGTCGTGGGGCCACGGGAGGACGTTCGTGGAGTCATCCAGCATCCGACTCGGCAGGATCGCCGGTGTCCCGGTCGGGATGTCCTGGAGCCTGCTCGTCATCGCCGCCATCTTCACCCTGGGTCTCGCCGAGGGCCGCTTCCCGGTCTCCAACCCCGGCTACGCCATCGGCGCCTACTGGGTGGCCGCCTCGATCACCGTGGTGCTGTTCTTCGTATCGATCCTCGCCCACGAGGTCGCCCACGCCGTCGTCGCCAAACGCCACGGCCTGCCCGTCGAGGGCATCACCCTGTGGTTGCTCGGTGGAGTGGCCCGCCTCGGCGGTGAGGCCCCGAGCCCCCGAGCCGAGCTCCAGATCGCCGGAGTCGGGCCACTGTCCAGCGCGGCGATCGGGCTCATGTTCTTCGCCGGCTCGACCGCAGCCAGCTCCCTCGGCGTCCACCCTCTCGCGGTCGAGGTGCTCGCCTGGCTCGCGCTCATCAACGCCCTCCTCGCCGGATTCAACGCCCTCCCGGCCGCTCCGCTCGACGGGGGACGGGTCCTGGCCGCCGTGTTGTGGTGGCGCACCGGGAACCGCACCCGGGGCCTGGTCGGGGCCGCCAACGCCGGGCGATGGCTCGGCGCGGGTCTGCTCGCCTTCGCCTCCTGGCAGGTGTTCGAGGGCGAGATGATGGTCGCCTTGTGGACGGCGGTCGTCGGATTGTTCATCTGGCAGACCGCGGTCAACGAGGGACGGGGTGCCCTGGCCCGGGGATCGCTCGCCGGACTCACCGCGGTGGAAGCCGCCCGCCCCGATCCGCCCATCGTCGACGAATGGCTCACCGTCGACGGCCTGATGGCACTCGTCGGCGACGGCGGCGACCACACCGCGTTCGTGGTCCGGGAGTCCGACGGCGTGCTGCGCAGCATCGTCTCGGCCGACGAGATCCGGCGGGTCCATCCTCACCGCCGTGGCTCGGTCCGACTGTCGGACATCGCGGTGCCCATCGAGTCGGTGACCACGGCCTGGGCCACCGAGCCGCTGCTCGGCGTGCTCGACCGGATCCCCGGCGACGACCGCCCCGAGATCGTCGTCTACGACAACCGCATGTGCCTGGTGGGAGTGGTGAGCCGCACCGACCTGGCCCGGTTGATCCAGCGGGCCGGCAACGGCCGTACCCCGGTGGCTCCCCCACCGCCACCACCCGCTCCGCCCCACGCCGACGCCGGCCAGCCCCGGAGCTGACCGTTGCGTCGACGACGCGGGTAGCGTCGCCGGGCATGACCAGCGCCTCTGCCCTCCAGATCTCCGTCGACGACGGGATCGCCGTGTTCCACCTCGACGACGGCAAGGCCAACGCCGTGACCTTCGACGTGATCGACGCGTTCCACGCGGGTCTCGACCAGGCGCTCGCCGACGCAAGGGCCGTCGTGATCCACGGGCGGCCGGGACGCTTCTCGGCCGGCTTCGATCTCTCGGTCATGTCGGCGGGTGACAAGCCGATGCAGGACCTCGTCCTCGCCGGAGCCGAGCTCTGCCTGCGGATCTACGCCCACCCCCAACCCGTGATCGCCGCATGCACCGGCCACGCCCTCGCCGCCGGCGCGCTGCTGCTCCTCAGCGCCGACGTACGCATCGGCGAACCCGCTGACGCCAAGATCGGTCTCAACGAGGTGGGGATCGGGATGCCGCTCCCGGTCTTCGCGGTCGAGCTCGCCCGCGACCGCCTCGATCCCCGCCAGCTCACCGCGGCGACCCTCGGCGCACGGATCTACGACCCCGCCGGCGCCGCCGAGGTGGGGTATCTCGACCAGGTCGCGGCCGCCGACACCGCCGTCAGCGACGCAATGGACGAGGCTCGCCGACAGGCCGAGCTGCGCACCGGGGCGATCGCCGCGACCAAGACCCGTCTGCGGGCAGAGACCATCCGTCGAATCCGCTCCACGCTCCCCGACGACATCGCCGAGCTCTCCTTCGGCTGACCGGTTCCGGTCCGCCCCCCCTCGAGATGCCCGAGCCGACCCCACCTCCGGATCCTCGCGCCCTCGACGCCACCATCGTCCCCACGCCCGAGGGACACCCGGTCGCCGATCCTCTCGCGGGGCGGCGACGTCTGCTCTCCACCTCGGCGGGCTCCCACCAGGACGCGTTCGAACCCGTCGACTGGGCGATCTTGTCCTTCACCGCGCTCGTGTGGGGGTCGTCGTTCCTCTTCATCGACATCGGTCTCGACTCGTTCACCCCTCCCGTCGTCGCGCTCGCCCGATTGCTGCTCGGTGCGGCGACGCTCGCCCTCTTCGCCCGAGCCCGGCGTTCGGTCGATCGGGGCGACCTCGGCAGGATCGCCGTCCTCGGCGTCGTGTGGATGGGGATCCCGATGCTCCTGTTCCCCCTCGCGCAACAGCACGTCGACTCGTCAGTGGCCGGGATGATCAACGGCGCCACCCCGCTGTTCACCACCCTCGTCGCGGTCGTCCTCCTGCGTCGCCTGCCCGGTCGGTGGCAGGTCGTCGGCCTGGCCGTCGGCTTCCTCGGCGTCGTCGCCATCGGGCTACCCAACGTGAGGGGAGCCGATGCATCGCCGTTCGGGGTGGGGCTGTTGCTCCTCGCTGTGCTGTTGTACGGGTTCGCCTTCAACCTCGCGGTCCCGCTCCAACAGCGGCACGGCGCACTCCCTGTCCTCCTGCGGGCCCAACTCGTCGCCGTGGTGGTCGTCGCGCCCTTCGCCCTCGTCGGCCTGTCCGAGTCCGAATGGTCATGGCCCGGGGCGGGAGCGATGGTCGCCCTCGGAGTGCTCGGGACCGGCCTCGCCTTTCCCGCCATGACCACCCTCGTCGGCCGGGTCGGCGGGCCCCGGGGGTCGATCGCCACCTACCTCGTCCCCGTGGTCGCCATCGTCCTCGGGGTGGTTGTGCGGGGCGAACAGGTGGCGACCCTGGCACTCGGTGGGGTGGCGCTGGTCATCGCCGGCGCCTGGTTGACCTCACGCCGCCAGATCACCCGAGTGCCGACTCCACCACCTCGAGACGCCAGGTGACATCGGTATCGGCCGGGTCGTAGCGGACCACGATCAGATCGCCCTCCTCGGTCACGTCGCTCGGGCGGGCTGCGGTGTGCACCTCCGCCACCAGACCCGGCAGAGTCCACATCGCCTCGCCGATCGCACCGGGTGAGACTCCGGGAGCGTGGATCTCGATGGTCGTCGGCTGAGGGCCGTGGCGCGGATGGGGGCGACAGACCACCGCGAGCGCACGTTCGGTCACGGTGGCGCTCACCGGCGCCCGGTGGCGGAGCCGTATCCACCCGATCGAGCCGTCGGGACAGCGCCAGTGCACGGTGGCCGGGTGGTACTGGCCCCACGCCGACCATCCGGGGTCGCTCGACTCGGCTCCAAGCATGAGGCCGGGTTCGAGCCAGGCGGTGGCCACCCGGTGGGGGTCCGACGACACCACCCGTTCGACCAGCCGCTCACCCGAGAAGGCGACCAGCCGGTCGGCGGCAGCGTCGGGGATGCGGGCACCCAGAAGGGCCGCGGCCGGGCCGAGCAGCAGGTCGTGGCCGTGCTCGAACGGCTCCTCGAACGAGGGGAGCGGCGTGTACTCGCGCCCGAGCGCCGCCCACATCCACAGGCCGACCGCACCCACGTAGCGCCCCATGTCCATGCCGTAGCTGCGGGTCCATGGTCCACAGAGGTTGCCGAGGCCTGCGTGGTGGAACGCGGCGAGGTCGTCCCACAGAGCCGACTCGAGCCGCGCTCCCCACTCGCGCAGCGACGCCGACGACGATCGGGTGCCCCACAGCCGCAGGGCATACAGGTCGACGCCGTAGTAGGTGGGCGAGTTGTATTCCTCGAAGGTGCCGTTCCGGTCGAACCGTTCGACGATCGCCGCCGCGAGGGTCTCGCCACTGGCGACGAGGTCGTCTCGTGACGATCGGGTGCCGTGCTCCACCTCCAGCCACGCCTTCATCAACGCGATGTTCGAGTACGACGGCCCCACCCGTTCGGGGTCCTCGCCCGCCACGGCGCGATCGACGGAGCGGTCGATCCGCTCGACGAGATCGACGGGAAGCTCGGTGTCGACGTGGCCGATGACGAGCAGGAACGTGGTGCCGACGAACTGGCGCCAGTTCGGGTCGTAGTCGACCCAGATGCGGGCGTCCGGCGGCGGGTCGGGCCACTCGAGGAACCGGGCGAACGTGCCGTCCCACACCGCCCCAGGGGCGTCGTACTGGGTGGCGATCACCGCGTCGATGATCCGGATCGCCCGCTCGTGGTCGTCGCCCTCACCGCGCATCAACAGGCCGAGTGCGTACCAGGCGCTCTGGGGAACGAGGTGCCACTGTCGCCCCTCGGGCGACTCCTCGAACGCTCCCTCGGGGTTCCAGAGCAGCGACACGTCAGGGTCGAACCACTGGTCGGCCCACGCCAGGGTGGTCTCGCCCAGGTCGCGCGCCGACGGGTCCAGAGCGGAGAAGCGAGCCATCAGGGCAGGTAGACGCCGAGAGTGCCGCAGCACCCCATTCGCCGCTCGTCGGGGGGAGGGTCGTGGCGGTGGACGCTGCTGGCGCCCAGATGGCTGGGGTCGCCGACCGCGAGCGCGTCGAGGAACGAGCGGGTGCGCTCCACCTCCGCCTCCGGACCGTCGGCCACCACCGTGCGCCAGACGTCGAGCCGGGGCTTCACGAGCGCGGCGGCACGGTGGTGGAAACGCTCGAGCGCGCCGGGCCCCTCGGCCTCGACCGCGGCTCGCAGCTCGACGAACCCCTCGACCGCCAGGTCGCGTCGAGCTCGGGCCGCACCGCCCGAACCGGTGGTGGTGATCTCTCCCTCGGGGAGCGTGGCCGCCTGCGCGTAGGCGTCGGGATCGGCCAGGACCCGGTCGGGGAAGGTGAGCACCATGTCGCCCGCCTCGGGCAGACCGGCATTGCCCATGATCACCAGGATCTCGAGGCCTCCGTGGTTCACCAGCCGGTGCACGGTGCCCGGCGTGAACCACACGAAGGCTCCCGGCTCGAGCGGCACCTCGGCGAACCCGTCGCCGCTCAGCGTCTGCACCGCGCCCCGGCCCGCCACGACGGCATAGGCCTCCGAGCACGCGGTGTGCAGGTGGGGACTCCCTCCGACCAGCCCGTCGGGGGCCTCCGTGTCGTAGACCCGCAGGTGCGAGACCGCCACCGCGCCCGGGAACGGAGGGCGGACCGGCGAGATGGGGTGCTCAGCCATCGGCGGCGTACTCCTCCCACGCAGTGTCGACACGGGCGGCGTCCCACCACCCGTCGTGGACGAGCACCCGGTAGCGGAACCGCAGCGGCTCGTCGGCAGGGAGCGGGAGCGCCTCGTGGAACAGGAAGGCGGCGTTCACGAAGTTGGACCAGCCCTCGTCGCCGTAGGTGGCCGCCCGGGTGCTGGCATACCAGGGCACCGGGTGCCGTGGGCTGTCGGGGTGGTCGAGGAAGGCGATTCCCGCGACCGGGTCGTCGCCGGTCCCCGACTCGCCGATCGGGCCGGTGAGGTCGCACCAGCGAGACGGCACGCCGATGGCGCGCTCACGGGGCTCGCCGTCGTCGAGCATCAAGCGCGTGTCGTGCCAGTCGCCACGGCCACGCATGGCGAGCCCGCCGTAGCCACCCCATGTGGTGAACGGGGTGCGGTCGAGCACCGTGTCGGCGGTCGCGGTGAGCTCGGTGTCGACATCGATGGCATAGGAGGAGTCGTCGATGGGCACGTGGGTGAGCCGGCGTTGCTCGACGATGGCGGTGGTCTCCCGATCAGGTCGGGTCCAGGTCACCCGGCCGGCGATCGTCACCCGACCGGCGTCGTCGGGACCCTCGAGGCCGGGCGGTCCGTCGTGGCGCAGCACTCCGTAGGGGGGTTGTTCCTCCCAGAAGTTGTCGTCGCCCACGTACTTGATCGTGAACCACAGCGCCCGGTGCCAGGGGTGGTCGTCGGGCTGCATCCTGGTGAGGACGTGACCGGCAGGACTGCACAGCGGGTGGATGGCCGGCTTCTTGCGCGCCTCCCAGTCGTAGGTCCAGGAGTTCGCCACGGTGATGGCCGAGTCGGGGTGTTCGCTCATGTCGGTGTCCATCCTCGGTAGGCCGGGTGGTCGGGCGGCAACGGAAGCATGACCTCGACTCCCTCGCGGCTCGACACGTAGAGCGCGGTGAGCATCTCGAGGGCGGCCCTGGCGTCGGCCACGGTGACGGGCGGGTCATCACCCGACCTCAGCGAGTCGGCGAATCGGTCGAACTGACCCACATAGCCCTCGTGGCCGGGTGCGAAGTGCTCCATGGCGTCCTCGATGGCGGCAAGGGCCTCGGGGGAGTCGGGGGTGACGGTCCAGGGCTCGCCCGAGCTCTCGTAGGCGGCCGTGCCGCTCTCAGCCGAGAGGTGGGTGAAGTTGAACCGGTGCCGGGTGATCTCCTCGGGCGAGCCGAGGGTCGCGACGAGGGTGGCGAGCGACCCATCGGCCATCTGGAGTGAGGCAGCGGCGCAGTCCTCGGTCTCGATGGGGTTCACCCGGGTGGTGGTTCGGGCGAAGACCCGCTCGGCGGGCCCGACCACGTAGGTGAGCATGTCGATCGCGTGGATGGCATGGCTGGTGAGTACCCCACCGAGCTCGCCGGCCCAGGTCCCTCGCCACGGCACCGAGTAGTACTCGGCTCGTCGACGCCAGGCGACCTCGACCGACGATGTATTGAGCGATCCGGCCACCCCTGCTTCCACGAGGTGCTTCACGCGCTGCAGGCCACGGCCCCACCGGTATTGGAAGATGGGCATGACTCGACGGCCGCTCGACGCCTCGAGTCGCTCCACCTCGTCGACCGCAGCGAGGGATCCGACGAGGGGCTTCTCGCACACCACGTGCTTGCCCGCCTCCAACACCTGCGCGATGTGGTCGAGGTGGAGACCGGGTGGCGTGCACAGGTTCACGACCTCGATGTCATCTCGTGCGCAGATCTGGGCCAGCTCGGTGAGCGCCACCGACCCCGGGTTCCGCTCGGCCGCCCGCCCGGCCCGACCCTCGTCGATGTCGCAGACCGCCACCACCCGGAAGCGCTCGGGCAGCTGCTGATAGGCCCACAGGTGTGCCTTGCCGACGTTCAAGCCGACCACGGCCACGCCGATCGGTTCACCCATCGCTGCCTCCCCGTTGCTTCATCGTGCGCTTGGCCGCCGCCAGTTCCACGCGCTCGGGGCGTGACTTGTAGTGCTCGTCCAGCGGCCAGCAGCCCGACACCAGGCCGTTGCGTGGGGCGGTGGTGCAGTCGCTGAACGTTCGGCAGATGCGGCGAGCGGCGAGGGGGCGACCGGCCAGCACGTCGGCGGGCATCTCGGGATAGCTGAGCATCATGCGCCCCAGCCCGACCGAGTCGACGAGCCCGCCCGAGACCACGGCCTGGGCCACGTTCGGCAGCCACTCCTGGAGGTACGAGTAACCAGATCCGACCACCACCATGTCGGGTCGGGCCCGCTTCAGGTCGGCGGTGAGGTGGACCAGGCGAGCGACGCCCACGAGCGGGTCCTCCGGAGGCTGGTAGCCGTCGGAGGGCGGGAACAACGCCGGGCGCTGCAGATGGGGGCAGGTGTAGGGGCTACCCGCGGTGATGCACACCAGCGACACGCCGAGGGTGGCCAGCTCGTCGAGCACGGCGACGGGCTCGGCGAGATCGATACCTGTGCCGGTGCCGTCGCCGCCGAACGCGTAGGGGTAGGTCCCGTCGGCCCACGGTTCCGGCTCGCCCACGCCATCGGAACCGGCCCGGTAGGGGATGATGTCGGCGGCGCTGAGTCGCACCCCCACCTCGAGTCCTGGCGCCGCGGCGCGCACACCCTCCACGATCGAGCGCAGGAACCGGGTACGGCCGGCGAGGTCGCCGCCGTAGCGGCCAGGCCGGTCGACGGCCGAGAGCAGCTCGTGGCCCAGATAGCCGTGGCAGTGCTTCACGTCGACGAAGTGGAACCCCACCTGGTGGGCGAGGACCGCGGCCTGCACGAAC
>SKKL01000037.1 GCA_007121465.1 Acidimicrobiales bacterium
GCTCCCATCGCCCCCGACCCCGCCGCCCAGCTGCGTCTTCTCCGGGCTCTGCGCGACGAGGAGTTCGACGTGCTCAACCTGCACGAACCGCTCGTGCCGGGCGCCGGGATGACCACCTGTGTCATCAAATCGGCTCCCATCGTCGGCACCTTCCACGCCGCGGGGCACGTCGGTCCCTACGTCTGGGGTCGACTGCCGTTGCGCGTCTTCGCCAAACGGCTCGACCTGCGTGTCGCCGTGTCCGAGGATGCGAAGGCGCTCGCCACCCAGTACATCCGCGGCGACTACGAGGTCTTGTTCAACGGCATCGAGGTCGACCGCTTCGCCAAGGCCACTCCCTGGCCCACCGAGGGACCCACCATCTTCTTCATCGGTCGCCACGAACCCCGCAAGGGCCTGGCCGTGCTGCTCGAGGCGATGGGCGACCTCCCCGCCGACGTACGCCTGTGGGTGGGCGGGACCGGACCGGAGACCGAAGCCCTGCAGGCCCTCTACGCGGGCGACCCGCGAATCGAGTGGCTAGGCCGCATCAGCGACGAGGAGAAGGCGCGACGCACCCGGGGAGCCGACGTCTTCTGTGCGCCGTCGCTCGGCGGAGAGTCCTTCGGCATCGTGCTGTTGGAGGGCATGGCCGCCCAGACCCCCACCGTTGCGTCCGATCTCCCCGGGTACTCGAACGTCGCCAGCGCCGGTCGCGACGCCCTGCTCGTCCCGCCCGGTGACGCCGCGGCCCTCGCGACCGCCATTCGCGAGGTGCTCGACAACCCGAGCAGAGCCGACGAGCTCGTCGCCGCCGGCACCGCCCGCGCCCAGGAGTTCTCGATGGATGCGCTCGCCGAGGCCTATCTCGTGCGCTACGAGGCGCTGCTGGGGGCCTGAGCGGAACTGCCGGGTGCCGTTGGCCCGACATCGGGTCCCCCAGGACCTATGATCGTCGCTACGCCCCGTCCCGTGGCCGGCACTGGCCACGCCCCGGACGCCGAGAGGAGCCTCATGGTCCCCCTTCTGATCATCCTGGCGATCGTCGCCGTACTCGTGATCTTCGTGATCATGCTCTACAACTCGCTCGTCTCGTTGCGGAACCGCATCGAGAACGCGTGGGCTCAGATCGACGTTCAGCTGAAGCGTCGCTATGACCTGATCCCCAACCTGGTGGAGACGGTCAAGGGGTACGCGACCCACGAACAGGAGACCCTGGAGAAGGTGATCCAGGCCCGTAACATGGCGGTGTCGGCCACCGGTGTCGAAGGCCAGGCCGAAGCCGAGAACATGCTCACCGGTGCGCTCAAGTCGCTCTTCGCCGTGTCGGAGGCCTACCCCGACCTCAAGGCCAACCAGAGCTTCCTGCAGTTGCAGGAGGAACTCACCGGTACCGAGGGTCGCATCGCCTATGCGCGGCAGTTCTACAACGACAGTGTCTTCAAGTACAACACCAAGATCCAGTCCTTCCCGGCGGTGATCATCGCTGGGATGTTCGGCTTCAGCGAGCGTGAGTACTTCGAGACCGACGACGAGTCCCGCGGTCCCGTCCAGGTCCAGTTCTGACCCGCCTCCGGAGCGCCCTCTCCGCTCCTTTCGCCCGGATCCGATCCTGATCACCGTCCCCGCCTCCGATCATCACCGCTGCGCCCGAACGCTCCTGTTCGGCACCGTGGCGATCGCCGCCATCGTCGGCGGTGCCATCGCGCTCGTCGTCGGCCTCGTGGCAGGGATCGGCGTCTGGCTCCTCCCCGTCGGGCTGCTCGTCGGAGGCCTGGGGGCGTTCGCCTGGTGGCGGAAGGGTCACGCCGGTCTGGTGGGATCGCTCGGGGCGGCTGACCCCGTCACGCTCGCCGACCCCGCCGCGGTCACCCGCATCGAGAACCTCGTCGAGGGTCTGTGCATCGCCAACGGGATCCCCGTTCCGACGCTCGCGGTCATCGACAGCGACGCCCGCAACGCCGCCACCGTGGTCGAAGACGCCCAGAGCGTGTGGCTGGTCGTCACCCGCGGCCTGCTCGCCGACCTGTCCCGGATCGAGCTCGAGGGTGTGGTCGCCCGTGAGCTCGCCCGGGTGAAGAGCGGGGAGGCCGCCGCCCTGTCCTCGGCGGTGCTTCTGTCCCGCCTGTGGCCCGGAGCGGTGGGCCGGGTGCTCCACCCCCGCGCCGACGTTGTCGCCGACCTCGACGCGGTCGCGTTCACCCGCTATCCGCCCGGACTTCTCGACGCTCTGTGCAAGGTCGAGGGCCGTGCTCAGGTGGCCGGTCTCGCCAGTTGGACAGCCCCGCTCTGGATCGAGGATCCTGTCGCCCCGGCACCCGGGCGGGCCGACACCTTCCACACACCCATCGAGGAGCGCATTCTGACGCTCCGGGAGCTCTGAGACTGAGTTGTCCCTCTTCCGTTCCTCTCCGGCGCGGTCGGCCTCGGCCGTGCGGTTCCTCGCCGTGGCCGTTGCCGGTGTCCTTCTCCTCGCTGCGTGCGGCAACGACGACGATGCCGAGCCCCCGGCGGAGACGACGACCACCACGTCGTCCACGACGACCACCACCGAGCCCGACGAGCCGATCGTGTCCACCTTCACCGGACTCGAGATCGACGACGAAGAGCTCAACGAGCGCCCCGCCATCGCGGTGAAGATCGCCAGCGACCGCAACGCGCAGCCCCAGGTCGGGCTCAGCGTGGCCGACGTCGTGCTCGAGGAGCTCGTGGAAGGCGGCATCAGCCGCTTCCTCGCAGTCTTCCAGTCCGTCGACTCCGACCCGGTCGGCCCGATGCGCTCGGCCCGCACCTCCGAGATCGATCTGCTTCCTCTGTTCGGACAAGCGGTCTTCGCCCACTCGGGCGGCAACAGCGGCACGATGTCGGCCATCCGGTCGAACCCCCAGATCATCAACGCCGGGCCCGACTCGGCGTACGGGGGGTTGCAGTTCCGCGACAACTCCCGTCGCCGGCCCAACAATCTGTTCACCAACACCTCGGCTCTCCGGGAGGCGGCGCTCGAACAGGCGTCGCCCCCGACCGACTGGTTCACCTTCCTCGATGTCGACGATGACGCCCCCGAGGGTGCGCTCCCGGTGGTCGGCGTCGACGTGTCGTTCGGGTCGACCAACACCCGATGGGTGTGGGACGCCGACCGCAACGAGTTCCTCCGCTGGCAGGACGGACGCGAGCACCTCGATCCCGAGGAGCAGCAGCTCGGGTTCGGCACCGTCGTCATCCTCGGCACCACCTACGGCACGAGCTTCGCCGACCCCGCGTCGCCCGAGGCGATCACCGTCGGCGGGGGCGAGGCCTGGGTGGTCTCCAACGGGTGGGTCGTGGCGGGAACGTGGGAGCGGCCCGAAGTCGGCGACCGCATCACGCTGCGCGACGGCGAAGGCGAGGAGATCCCCCTCGCCCCGGGCCGGATCTGGATCTCCATGCCGCGATCGGGAGCGGGCAACGTGAACTTCCTCGAGGCCGATCCCCGCGCGGAGTGAGTCCCCTCCCCAGAACAGGCTTTCCGGCTTCGGGGTCGAGCGGCGACACCCCTAGACTGGATGACATGGAGAACCCTCAGACCACCGCCGGACACCAGACCGGCACCCAGCTCGTCAAGCGGGGCTTGGCCGAGATGCTGAAGGGCGGCGTCATCATGGACGTCGTCGACGCTGAGCAGGCTCGCGTCGCCGAGGATGCCGGCGCCGTAGCGGTCATGGCGCTCGAGCGGGTGCCGTCGGACATCCGTCGCGATGGTGGCGTGGCCCGCATGAGCGACCCCGAGATGATCGAGGGCATCAAGGCGGCGGTCACCATCCCGGTGATGGCCAAGGCTCGCATCGGCCACTTCGTCGAGGCCCAGATCCTCGAAGCGCTCGGCGTCGACTATGTCGACGAGTCCGAGGTGCTCACCCCCGCCGACGAAGCCCACCACATCGACAAGTGGGCCTTCACCGTGCCCTTCGTCTGTGGTGCGACCAACCTCGGTGAAGCTCTCCGGCGCATCTCCGAAGGCGCCTGCATGATCCGCTCCAAGGGCGAGGCCGGTACCGGGAACATCGTCGAAGCGGTCCGACACCTGCGCCAGATCCTCGGCGACATCCGCAAGATCACCCAGGCCGACCCGGCCGAGCAGTTCGAGTGGGCCAAGCAGCTCCAGGCGCCTCTGCCGCTCGTGCAGGAGATCCACGACACGGGCCGACTGCCGGTCCCGATGTTCTGCGCCGGTGGCATCGCCACCCCCGCCGACGCCGCCCTCGTCATGCAGCTGGGAGCCGAAGCGGTGTTCGTGGGGTCCGGGATCTTCAAGAGCTCCGACCCATCGGCCATGGCCAAGGCCGTGGTCGAGGCGACCCTCAACTACCGCGACCCCCAGATCCTCGCCAAGGTGAGCCGTGGTCTCGGTTCGGCGATGGCCGGCCTCGAGATCGCCACACTCGACACCACCTACGCCGACCGGGGCTGGTAGCCACCCATGCCGTCCGCGTCGACCGAATCGAGGCCTCCCGGGGCACATGGACGTCGGAATCCTCGCCCTGCAGGGCGCTGTCGAACCACACGCTCGTAGCCTCACCCGTCTCGGCGCGCGCCCGGTCGAGGTTCGAACCCCCGCCGATCTCGACGGTGTCGGTGCACTCGTTCTGCCCGGCGGCGAGTCCACCACCATCTCCATGCTCCTCGAGCGGCAAGGCTTGTTCGATCCTCTGGTCGAACGACTCGAGGCCGGGATGCCCGCGCTCGGCACGTGCGCTGGGATGATCCTGTTGGCCGCCGAGGTGCTCGACGGCCGAGCCGACCAACGATGCGCCGGGGCGATCGACCTGGTCGTGCGCCGCAATGCGTTCGGTCGCCAGGTCGACTCGTTCGAGACCGACCTCGACATCGGTGCCTTCACCGAATCCGGGCTCGATCCCACCCCCTTCCATGCCGTGTTCATCCGCGCCCCGGTCGTCGACTCCACCGGCCCCGCCGTCGAGGTCCTGGCGTCGGTCGACGGTGCACCCGTGCTGTGCCGCCAGGGGTGTGTCATCGTGTCGTCGTTCCACCCCGAGCTCGGCGACGACCTGCGAATCCATCAACTCCTGATCAACGAGGTGACCTGATGTCCGGACACTCCAAGTGGGCCACCATCAAGCACAAGAAGGGCGCGGCCGACAAGGCCAGGGGAAAGCTGTTCGCCAAGCTGATCCGCCAGGTCGAGGTCGCCGCCCGGGAGGGCGGGGGAGACCCCGACACCAACCCCACTCTCCGGACGATGTTCCAGAAGGCCCGCGACAACTCGGTCCCCCTCGACACGATCGAGCGGGCGATCAAGAGGGGCACCGGCGAGCTCGAGGGCGTCACCTACGAGTCGATCACCTATGAGGGCTACGCCCCGCACGGGGTGGCGTTGCTCATCGAGGTGCTCACCGACAACCGCAACCGCACCGGCTCGGAGATCCGCACGATCTTCACCCGCAACGCCGGGTCGATGGCCGAGCCCGGTGCCGTCGCCTGGCAGTTCGAGCGGCGGGGCGTGGTGATCGTGCCCGGGTCGTTCCCCGAGGACGACCTCATGCTCGTCGCCCTCGACAACGGAGCCGACGACATCATCGACGAGGGCGACACGTGGCGGGTCACCTCTGATCCCAGTGCGCTGGCCGACCTCCGGGAGGCCCTCGACGCTGCCGATGTGCCGGTCGACTCCTCGGAGGTGTCGATGGTGCCGACCACGACGATCCCACTCGGCGACGCGCAGGCGGCTGGCGCAGTGCTCAAGGTCCTGGAGCTCATCGAGGACCACGACGACGTGCAGGCCGTCCACGCCAACTTCGACATTCCCGACGACGTGTTGCGGTCGGTCGAGGTGTGAGCGAGAGCGCCGGCTCCGACGGGGGGCGGCGAGAGAGCGGCTCTCGTCCCACCGGTCTCACCCAGGACGAGCTGGCCGCGGTGCTGCGTCGGGCGGCCGAGCTCGACTCTGGTGCCGATCTCGCCGTTCCCGCCGACGAGGGGGAGGGGGAAGGTCGGCTCGATCCGGCCGCCGTCGAGGCTGCCGCGCTCGAAGTTGGGCTGTCGCGTGCGGCGGTGCGCCGCGCCATCAGCGAGGTCGTCCGAGGTGTCGAGCCCGTCCCCAGCGAGACCGAGGCCCCGGTCCTGCTGCCTCAACGTCACCTGGTGGTGTCCCGAGAGCTCCCCGTCGACGCCTCCCGTGCCGACGAGGCGGTTGCCCGGTTCCTCAACCGCCAGCTCTTCGATCAGCGCCGGATCTACCCCGACGGCTCCTCGTGGTCGCCCCGGAAGGGGTGGGCCGCTGATCTGCGTCGCAACCTCGACTGGTCGGCTCGCTTCGCTCTCCAGGCCGTTCGCCACGTCGAGGTCCGGCTCGTCGAGCTCTCCGAGTCCGCCGACCCCGAGGGCCCTCGGGTCGAGGTCCGGCTGATCCTCGACATGACCCCGCTGCGGACCACCCAGGCGGCCTATCTCGGTGGGGGAGCAGTGGGGGCCACCGGCGTCCTCGCCGGGGCGGGCATCCTCATCGGTCTCGAACCGGTGGCTCTCGTGTCCCTCCCTGCCGCGGCGGGTGTTGCCTATGGCGGTCACGCCCTCGGTCGGCGCCGGGTCCGCTCGGAGATCGAGGCGGTCCACACCGCGGTGGCGGGGATGCTCGACCGAGTGGAACACCCCGACCGCGATCGCCGTGGGGGCCACCGACGGTCGCGCTCCCGGCCTGGCGATCGGGATGAGCGTTGAGCATCGGGATCGGGGACCGCGCACCCGACTTCTCCCTCGTCGGCGTCGATGGCGCCACGGCCGCGGTGGGCACCTACTCGTTGGCCGATCATCGGGGCCATCCGGTGGTGCTGGTCTTCTACCCGGCCGACAACAGCCCCGTCTGCACCCGCCAGTTGGCCGACTACACCACCGAGATGGACCGCTTCGCCGAGGTCGGGGCCCACGTGCTCGGGCTCAGCCCCCAGGATGAGGCCAGCCACACCGCGTTCGTCGAGGCCGAGGGTGGCTTCGGGTTCCCCTTGTTGTGCGACATCGACAAGGCCGTTGCTCGACGCTACGACGTGCTCGGTCCGGTCGGCTTCTACAAGCGCAGCGTGTTCGTCGTCGACTCCGAGGGCACGATCGTCTACGCCCACCGGGCCACGGCCGGGCTCGGCTACCGCTCGGTCGACGAGATCGTCGCCGCGCTCGCCGGACCGGACGGCGAGGCCGGCTCGGGCGCCGAGACATCGACCCCGTAGGCTGGACGGGTGACCCACTACGAGGTGCTGGGGGTGGCTCCGACCGCCAGCGAGGCAGAGCTGCGCCGCGCCTATCTGGCCCTCGTTCGCGTCCACCACCCCGACCGCCACGCCAACGCCACACCGGCCCAACGCGAAGCGGCCGAGCACCGGATGCGCGATGTGAACCGGGCGTGGCACGAGCTCGGCGACCCCGAGCGGCGGCGCCGCTACGACCAGGTCCTCGACCGGAGGCCTCCGTCTGCGGTCATCGTCGGGCGCGAGGGGCCGAGCGACTGGCGGCCCTACGACGAGGACGACGAGGACGACGACCCGCGCCTCGACGACTCGGATCTCCCGCCCCCACGGGGAGGGCGACTTCTCACCATGGCGCCCCCGGCGATGACGTCCACCGGCATCGCTCTGGTGGTGGTCGGCATCATCGTCGGGGTGCGCGAGGTACTCGCCTTCGGAGTGATGGCGGTGCTGCTCGGCGCGGGCCTGTTCATCGTGGTCCCCCTGAACGTGATCCTCGAGAGCCGCCGCCACGACCTCGACTGACGCCGGGATCCACGTGCCGCCGAGGCTATGGTTCGGCCCATGTCCACCGTCGCACTCATCGCCAAGCTTCCCGTCCAGCCCGGCAAGCGGGACGAGTTCATCACCGCCTTCTCCTCGATGTTTCCCGTGGTCGAGGACGAGGAGGGCACGCTCGTCTACGCGGTCCACGCCGACGACTCCGACCCCGACCTCGTGTGGGTCTACGAGCTGTACACCGATGCCGCCGCCCTCGACGTCCACAGCAAGAGCGACGGGATGGCCTCGGCCATCGCCGCCTTCGGCGGTCTGCTCGCCGGTGCACCCGAGCTCCACCGCCTCACTCCGGTGCGGGCCAAGGGCCTCGACGTCTGAAACGGCTGCCGGTGGCCACCTACCTCGACGACATTCTCGCTGTCCACCGCTCGCGGGTGGCCGACGACGACCGGGAGCTCTCCTGGCTCGTCGATCAGGCGATGGCGGGCCCGGAGCCGCGTGAGTTCCGGGGCGCGATCGTCGCCTCGGAGGGGTTGGCGGTGATCGCCGAGGTCAAGCGCCGATCGCCGTCCAAGGGCGCCCTCAACGCCGACCTCGACCCGGCCGCGATCGCCGAGCGCTATGCGTCAGGCGGAGCCACCTGCCTGTCGGTGCTCACCGACGCCGACCACTTCGGGGGGTCGGCCGCCGACCTCGCCGCCGCTCGCGAGGCGGTCCACCTCCCGGTGCTGCGCAAGGACTTCACCGTCTCGGCCCTCGACGTGTGCGACGCCCGCCTGATGGGAGCCGACGCGGTGCTCCTGATCGCCGCCGCGCTCGACGACTCCGAGCTCGCCGATTACCACCAGCTCGCCCACGAGCTGGGGCTCGACGCCCTGGTCGAGGTCCACGACGAAGCCGAGATCGAACGAGCGCTCGCCGTCGGCGCCGATCTCATCGGGGTGAACCAGCGGGACCTCGTCACCTTCGAGGTCGACACGGCCCGCGCGGTGCGGGTCGCACCCCTGATCCCCCCCGACGTGGTCAGGGTCGCCGAGTCGGGCATCACCGGGCCGGACGACGCCCGTCAGCTGGCAGCCGCCGGCTACGACGCGGTGCTCGTCGGCGAGTCTCTCGTCACCGCCCCCGACCCCGCAGCGGCGGTTGCGGACCTGCGTCACGTGTCGGCCCGGCTCCTCGAGGGGTGAGGTCGATCAGCCCGACGGGGCTTTCCGGCTCGGTCCACGGGTGGGCGGCGCGGTAGGTTCGCCATCGTGTTCGTGAAGATCTGTGGGATCACGAGTGAAGACGACGCCCTGCTCGCTGTCGCGATGGGCGCCGATGCCATCGGGTTCGTCTTCGCGCCGTCGCCCCGGCAGGTGGCCGCCGCCCATGTCCGAGACATCGTGCGTCGCCTCCCTCCCGAGATCCTCACGCTCGGGGTGTTCCGCGACGAGTCGCCTCAGCGCGTCGTCGAGATCGTGCAGAGCGCCGGTCTCGGAGGTGCCCAGCTCCACGGACAGGAGACCCCCGACGACGCACGTTTCGTGAAGTCCAAGGTCGACGTCCTCGTCAAGGCCTTCCCTGCCGGTGCCGAGGCGCTCGACCGGGCCGACGACTGGCGGGCCGACATCATCCTCATCGACTCACCCACGCCCGGGTCGGGGCAGGTGTTCGACTGGTCGCTCGCCGAAGGAGCACCGTCGGGGCGCCGCATCCTCCTCGCCGGAGGGCTCACCCCCGACAACGTCGCTGACGCCATCGAGCGGGTCCAGCCGTGGGGGGTCGACGTCTCGACAGGGGTCGAGACCGAGCCGGGTCGCAAGGACCCCCGGCTCGTTCGCTCGTTCGTCGCCCGGGCCAAGCAAGCCGGGCGGGAGCTCACCCCCCGCACCGATGTCGACCCGCTCGCCCACGCGAGCAGCGATCTCTACGACTGGCAGGAGGACGAATGACCGATCAACAAGTCCCGGGTGGCCCGCTCATGGGCACACCGGGCGATGACGGCCGCTTCGGCGAGTTCGGCGGGCGGTTCGTCCCCGAGACGATCGTTCCTGCCTGCGAGGAGTTGGCCATCGGGTTCGCCGATGCCTGGGCCGACCCCGCCTTCCGGTCCGAGCTCGACGCGCTCCTGGCCGACTACGCCGGACGACCCTCGCCGATCACCGAGTGCCATCGGCTGTCCGACCAACTCGGATTGCGCCTGCTGCTGAAGCGAGAGGACCTCAACCACACGGGATCCCACAAGATCAACAACGTGCTCGGCCAGGCGCTGCTCGCCCGCCGGATGGGGAAGAACCGCCTCATCGCCGAGACCGGCGCCGGCCAGCACGGTGTCGCCTCGGCCACCGCGGCTGCCCTGTTCGGGATGGAGTGCACCGTCTACATGGGCGAGGTCGACATGGCCCGCCAGGAGCTGAACGTCTTTCGGATGCACCTCCTCGGCGCCGAGGTCCGCCCGGCGAAGTCGGGGAGCCGGACCCTGAAGGACGCCGTCAACGAAGCGATGCGCGACTGGGTCGCCACGGTCGAGACGAGCCACTACTGCCTCGGATCGGCCATGGGCCCCCACCCCTACCCCTGGATGGTGCGTGAGCTGCAGCGGATCATCGGCGACGAGGCCCGCGAGCAGTGCCGGGCCCTTCTCGGGGGAGACCCCGACGTCGTGACCGCCTGTGTCGGCGGTGGCTCGAACGCCATCGGGATCTTCGCCGGTTTCGTCGACACCGCGGCCGAGCTCGTGGGGGTCGAACCCGCCGGGGGAGCGGCCGTCGGGCGGGCCGTGCCGGGAGTGGTCCACGGCTCCAAGTCCTACCTCCTCCAGGACGAGTTCGGTCAGGTGAACGAGGCCGAGTCGATCTCGGCCGGCCTCGACTACCCGGGCGTCGGGCCCGAGCACTCGCACCTCGCCGAGATCGGCCGGGCCCGGTACGAGTCGGTCACCGACGCCGAGGTCGTCGATGCCTTCCAACTCATGTCCCGCACCGAGGGCATCATCCCTGCGCTCGAGCCGGCCCACGCCCTCGCCTGGATCAGTCGGGCCCGCTCCGAGCTGGCCGGCAAGACCGTGCTGTTGAACCTGTCGGGCCGCGGCGACAAAGACGTCGGTCAGATGATGGAGATCCTGCGATGACCAGCACCGCTCCCCCCGGAGTCGGTTCTCTCGAAGCTCATCTCCGGGCTCGTCGCGACGAGGGTCGCAAGCTGTTGCTGCCCTACGTCACCGGTGGCTATCCCGACGACTGGCCGCGCATGGTCGAGGGCTTCGCCCAGGCCGGAGCCGATGCCATGGAGGTGAGCATCCCCTTCTCGGACCCGATGATGGACGGGCCGACCATCCAGGAGGCGTCCGCTCGGGCCCTGGCTGCGGGGTGGACCCCACCGAAGGTTCTCGACGCCGTGTCGAGGATCGATCCGGGTGTCCCCCTCATCGCCATGACCTACTACAACGTGGCCTACCACGCCGGCCATCAGCGGTTCGCCACCGACCTGGCGACGGCGGGGCTGTCCGGGGTGATCCTTCCCGACCTGCCACTCGAGGAGGTCGGCCCCTGGGTGGAGGTCGCCAGGCCTGCGGGCATCGAGACGGTGCTGCTCGCCGCGCCCACCGCCGGCGATGCCCGGCTGGAACGGATCTGCGAGAAGGCCCAGGGTTTCGTCTACGCCGTCGGCGTGGTGGGGATCACGGGTGAGCGAGCCGAGCTGTCGGCCAGCGCCCTCGACATCGCCCGGCGACTGAAGGCGATCACCGACAAGCCCGTCATCGTCGGCGTCGGCGTCTCCACCCCCGATCAGGCCGCCGAGATCGCCGAGGTGGCCGACGGCGTGGTGGTGGCGTCGGCCATCATCCGGACCTTGCTCGACGGAAAGGGGTTCGACGCCGCCGTCGACTTCGTCGGTGAGCTCCGTGCCGCTCTCGACGGTGGCTGACGCCCCGTCGCCGCACGGCACGGCTCCTCAGGACGCCCGGGTCGGGAGGCGGCCCACCGAGGCCGAGGAACCCGACGAGGCCTGTGAGCTCTGCGAAGCGGCTCGCTTCACCCACTGGTACCACGAGGACGAGCGCTGCTGGGTCGCCGACTGTGAGGTCTGTTCGGTGCCGATGGTGGTGTGGAACCACCACGGTTCGGCGCCGTCGGCGGCCGACGTCGACGCCATGCTCGCCGTGCTCGCCGATGTGGCCGCTGCTCGTTTCGGCCCGGACAGCTTCGACATCGACCGAACGATGCGCCAGGTGCCCACGCACTTCCATGCCCACGCACGGGACCCGCGATGGTGGGCCGAGCGGATGAGCCGCCCGATGTCGCGCTACACCGGTGTCGGGGGCGAGCGGGTCGTTCGGTAGCGTTCACCGCGTGAGCGATGAGCAGCAGGAGTCAAACGAGACCGTCTATGACCGGGTCGGCGGCGACGCGTTCTTCGTCGCCCTCGTCGACCGCTTCTACGCCGGAGTCGCCGAGGACCCGGTGTTGCGTCCGTTGTACCCCGACGACCTCAGCGAGTCGCGGCGTACCCTGGCGGGCTTCCTCGCCCAGTACTGGGGCGGTCCGCCGGACTACAGCGACGAGCGTGGCCACCCGCGCCTGCGGATGAGGCACGCTCCCTTCACCATCGGCCAGGTCGAGCGGGACCACTGGTTCGCCCACATGGTCGACGCCGTGCGCTCCGCCGACCTGCCCGAGGACCTCGAAGCAGCGATGCTCGAGTACTTCGACCGGGCGGCGACCCACATGATCAACGACTCGCCGCTGCGGTTCGCGACCCGCCCCGAGTGACCGTCCGGGGCCCCGAAACCCCGAAATACTTGACTCGCGGCCCCGGATCGAGTCGCGTAGGGCTACCTGGCCCGGATCTTTCCGACTCACCGGGCCTACGAGGAGGACAACCACATGAACAAGTCCGAGCTGGTCGCTGCCGTCGCCGCCCGTACCGATCAGACCCAAGCCGACGTCGACGAGGCCATCAAGGCTCTCTTCGAAGTCGTCGCGGAGGCGATCGGCAAGGGTGACAAGGTGACGATCCCCGGCTGGATTTCTTTCGAGCAGACCGATCGCTCGGCCCGGACCGGTCGCAACCCCGCCACCGGCGAGACCATCCAGATCCCTGCCTCCAAGGCAGCCAAGGTCAGCGCCGGTTCCAAGCTGAAGGCTGCAGCCAAGGGCTGAGCCGTCGACTCGACCGACGAACCCGACCTCGGGGCGACCTCACGGTCGCCCCGAGGCGCGTCCGGGGTCATGGTCGCCTACCAGCCTTCGGTCCCCTCCCAATCCCAGCTGGGGAGCGGGAGGTCGCTCGGGACGTCCTCGGGTGCGGTCCATCGGTGGTTGAGCACGGCCGTCGCCCAGGTGAACCAGGCGATGAGCTGGAATCGCAGATGTGGATCGGAGGGGATGCCGACGTCGTCGAGGGCGAGGACGAAGGCGGCGACCGCTCGACCGTCCATCTGGGGGTGCGGACCGTTGCCGCTGTGGACCCGCACCACCTCGGAGTAGTCGCCGAACGACTCCGTGTAGGTGGTCGGCCCGCCGAGTTGCTCGGCCCAGTAGGCCGCCAGCCGCTCGGTGTGCTGCGGATGGATTCCGCCCTCGAAGGGATGAGCGAGGATCGGGTCGGCCAGGCAACGTTCGTGCCAGGCCTCGGCGAGAGCCAGCACCGCCTCGGGTCCTCCCATCGCCTCGTAGATCGTGGGTTCCACGTCCGACGAGCGTAGGCGCGGAGACGCACCGCTGCTCGGTCTCCTCGTCGCAGGAGAAGCGCCCGGCCCGAAACGTCGGCGGTCTAGTGTCGTCGCCATGGCTGATTCGACATCCCCCGAGCCTGGCACCCGGGCCCCCGCATTCACCCTCCTCGACCAGAACGGCGAGAAGGTCGCCCTCACCGGCCTGAAGGGCCGCAAGGTGCTGATCTACTTCTACCCCAAGGCCGACACGCCGGGGTGCACCACCCAGTCCTGTGGCCTGCGCGACATCGCCGACGACGTGGGCGACACCGCCATCGTCGGCATCAGTCCCGATCAGCCCGAGAAGCTGAAGAAGTTCGACGACAAGCACTCACTCGGGTTCACCCTCCTGTCCGACCCCGAGCACACCGTGGCCGAGAAGTACGGCGTGTGGGGCGAGAAGTCGATGTACGGCCGCAAGTACATGGGCATCATCCGGTCGGCCTTCCTCGTCGACGAGAAGGGCAAGATCGCCGAGGCGTGGCCCAAGATCAGCCCCAAGGACACACCGAAGAACCTGCTGAAGGCCCTCGGATCGTGACCGACCTGCTGTCGCCGGCGGAGGTCATCCCTCACCGCCCTCCTTTCCTGTTCCTCGACGAGGTCACCCACCTCGACGCGGGGGAACGAGCCACGGGACGGTGGACCCTCACCGGCGACGAGGATTTCTTCGTCGGCCACTTCCCGGGCCGTCCCACGCTCCCCGGGGTCCTCATGGTCGAAGCGGTGGCCCAACTCGGCGCCTACGTCGTTCTCTCCGACCCGCGCTTCGCCACCAAGCTCCCGCTGTTCGGCGGGGTCGACTCCGCTCGGTTCCGTCGCCAGGCCGGACCGGGCGACACCCTCGAGCTGTCGATCGAGCTGGGACGCATGTCGAGCCGCGCCGGGAAGGGCTCCGGGCAGGTCACCGTCGACGGCAAAGTGGCCTGCCAGGCCGACCTCCTGTTCGTGCTCGTCGACGCCTGACCTGACGTTTCGCGGCCGACGGTCGTCTGTGTCCTCGTGAGCCTCCCGCCCTTTCAGGACCACGTCGACCGACTGTCCACGCCCCTGCGCCGCCACCTCGTCGCCCTCGTCGGCCCTGACGAGGCCGACGACGTGACCCAGGAGACCCTGATCTCGGCGCTCCGGGCCTATCCCGACCTCGATCCCGATGCCGACGTGCGGGCCTGGATGTGGCGGATCGCTCGCAACAAGGCGATCGACCGGTATCGGGCGCGGGGCCGGACCCCCTCGACGGTGCCGCTCGACGAGGCGACCCACGGAACTGCCGGCCAGCACGGCTCGGCGCCGACGGGCCCTGACGACTCGTTGTGGGCGGCGGTGCGGCGGCTCCCGCTCGGACAACGCCAGGCGGTTGCCCTGCGGTTCGTCGACGACCTGACCTACGCCGACATCGGCCGCTACTGCGAGTGCAGCCCCGGAGCGGCCCGTCAGCGGGTCCACGAGGCTCTGCGCACGCTCCGACAGGAGGTTCGACCATGACGATCCCACCCGACCGAGCCGATGCCCTCGAGAGGGCGCTAGGGGACCGCCTGCGGGCCGAGGCGCTCACGTGGGGACCACCGGACCTCTCGGGCCTCGCGAGCCGGGCCGACGAGGAGAGCGTCCTCGACCTCGCCTGGTGCTCGGTGGACTCACCGGTCGGGCGTCTCACCCTCGCCGCGACCGAGGCGGGGCTGTGCACGGTGTCGTTCGCTCCGCCCGAGCTCGCCCTCGCCGACCTCGCTCGGCGGATCTCTCCCCGAATCCTGGAGCTGCCCCGACGTCTCGACGAGCCCTGTCGCCAGCTCGCGGAGTACTTCGACGGGCAGCGGACGGTCTTCGACATCGACATCGACCGTCGACTGTCCCGAGGGTTCCGCTCCGAGGTCCTCCGGGCGCTCGAAGGAGTCGAGTGGGGGCGGACGGTCAGCTACCGGGACCTGGCCGCCACGGTCGGCCGGCCGACGGCCACCCGTGCGGTGGGCTCGGCCATGGCGACGAACCCGCTGCCGATCGTGGTGCCCTGCCACCGGGTCCTACGCACCGGGGGAGCGCTCGGCGGATACGCAGGGGGTCTCGACGCCAAGCGGTGGCTCCTCGCCCATGAGGGCGCGCCGGTGCCGCCCCGCTGAGGGGCGACAGCCGAAGCGAGCGGAGTGGTGCGGCCGAGGCCGACCGTCAGGCGGTCGGCGGCCCGATGACGAGAGTGCCGTTGTGGCCACCGAAGCCGAACGAGTTCGACAACGAGGGGCCCGGCTCCCACTCGACGGGATCGCCGGTGACCAGGTTGATGGTCGGGAGCTCCGGGTCGGGCTGCTCGTGGCCCATGGTGGGGGGCACCGTGCGGTTGGCGATGGACAGCACCACCGCCGCCGCCTCGATCGCGCCGGCGGCACCGAGGGCATGACCGGTGACGCCCTTGGTGCTCGTCACGAGCGGACGGTCACCGAAGAGCTGATGGATGGCCTCTGCTTCGGACGCGTCGTTGAGGGGCGTCGAGGTGCCGTGGGCGTTGATGTGGGTGATGTCGGCGGCCGACAGGCCGGCATCGGCGAGGGCCAGCTCCATACAGGTGACGGCACCGGCCCCGCCGGGGGCGGGGGCGGTGATGTGGTGGGCGTCGGCGGTGGATGCCGCTCCCATCAGCTCGGCGAGGATGGTCGCCCCGCGAGCGGTGGCCACCTCCCACTCCTCGAGGATCAGCACCCCGGCGGCTTCGGCGATCACGAAACCGTCACGGCGCACGTCGAAGGGTCGCGAGTGGCCCGAGCGGGTGAGGGCGGTCATGTTGCCGAACCCGGCGATGGCGGTGGGGGTGAGCGGAGCTTCGGACCCGCCGGCGATCACCACATCGGCCCGGCCCTCCATGATGAGGTGGGCGGCGTTGCCGATGCTGTGGGTTCCGGCGGCACAGGCGGTGACCGTGGTCTCGCAGGGCCCCTGGAACCCGTGGCGCATCGACACCGCGGCAGCACCGGCGTTGGGCATCATCATCGGGACCAGGAAGGGGCTGACCCGGTCGAGGCCCTTGCGGTCACCGGCGAGGATCTGGTCCTCGAGGGTGCCGATGCCGCCGATTCCCGTTCCGATCAGGACCCCGGTGCGCTCCGGTGCCGCCTGGAGCTCACCCGCGTCCTCGAGCGCCATGGCGGCCGCCGCGAGAGCGAACTGCGTGAAGCGGTCGGTGCGACGTGCCTCTTTGCGGTTGTCGAACCACGGGGTGGGGTCCCAGTCCGGCAGCGACCGCTCCCGGCCCTCGCCAGGGTCGGCGAGCAGGCCGGTCCAGAACGCGTCGCGACCGATGCCGCAGGGCGCGACGACGCCGACCCCGGTGATCGCGACGCGACGGCCGGGCATCAGAGCTTGGAGGTGATGAGGGTGAAGGCGGCGCCGACGGTCTCGATTCCCTCGAGCTCCTCCTCGTCGACGCTCACGTCGAACTCTTCCTCGAGGCGCATGACCAGCTCGACGAGGTCGAGGCTGTCGGCATCGAGGTCGTCGGCGAAAGAGGCCTCACGGGTGACCTGGTCGGCCTCGACCGCCAGCACCTCGACTGCGCACTGCTTGAACTTCTCGAAGTTCTCGGCGTCGCTCACGTCTGCTCCGTTCCTAGGGTTGTCATGATGGGTGTAGAGGGTTCGATCCGGTGGCTCCGACCGTGCCGGCCGGGGCCGGATCCGGTCGTGAGTGTGGTGCGGCTCAGCTTCCCATGCCCAATCCGCCATCGACAGGGATCACGGCGCCGGTGATGTACGCCGCGTCGTCGGAGGCGAGGAAGGCAATGGTGGACGCGACCTCCTCGGCGGTGCCGAAGCGGTGGAGAGGGACGGCATCGGTCATCGCCGCCTTCTGGTCGTCGGTGAGGGCCTCGGTCATGTCGGTGGCGATCGGGCCGGGGGCCACGATGTTGACCGTGATGTTCCTCGACGCGAACTCGCGGGCGAGGGACCGACCGAGCCCGACCAGACCCGCCTTGGAGGCGGCGTAGTTCGCCTGCCCGGCCTGGCCGGCGGTGCCGACGATGGAGGACAGCAAGATGATGCGGCCCCAGCGGGCCCGCATCATCGTCTTCACCGCCCGTCGAGCGGCTCGGAACGCCCCGGTGAGGTTCGTGTCGACCACGTCGGAGAAGTCGTCGTCGGACATCCGCAGCACGAGGCCGTCGCGGGTCATGCCCGCGTTGGCGACGAGGATCTCGACGGGGCCGAGCTCGGACTCCACCGTGGCGAACGCCTCGTCGACCTGGGAGGTGTCCGATACGTCGCAGCGGACCGCGAGCAGGCGAGGATCCTCGGGCGGGTCGGACCGGTAGGTGACCGCAACGCGGTGCCCGGCGTCGGCGAACGCTCGGGCGGTGGACAGGCCGATACCCCGGTTGCCGCCGGTGACGAGCACGACTCGTCCGGAGGGGGGAGTGGTGTCGTCGCTCACGGCTGCCACCGCAGGACTGCCGACGCCCAGGTCATCCCGGCACCGAACCCGACGAGCAGCACCAGGTCGCCCGGAGAGATCCGGCCGGCGTCGGCGGCGTCGGCCAGGGCGAGGGGGATCGAGGCGGAGGAGGTGTTGCCGGTCCGGTCGAGAACCGACACGGCCCGTTCCATCGGGATGTCGAGGCGGGTGCAGGCGGACTCGATGATCCGGATGTTGGCCTGGTGGGGCACGACGAGGGAGATGTCAGAGGCGCTGACCCCGGCTCGCTCCAGTGCCGTGTTGCCGGACTCGACCATGACGCGCACCGCTCGCCGGAAGACCTCGCGGCCGTCCATCTCGAGGTATCCGCCGATGTCGGCGTCGAGGATGTGGCGAGCGGAACCGTCCGACCCGAGGTCCCATCCGAGGAGCTGGCCGGGTCCGTCGACGGCTTCGAGGGTGACCGCTCCGGCACCGTCGGCGAAGAGGATGGCCGTTCCCCGGTCGTCCCAGTCGGTGATCCGCGACAAGGTCTCGGCTCCGATGAGCAGCACCCGGGACATGCCGGCGCCGATGAGGCCGTGCCCGGCGATGAGGGCGTAGACGAAGCCCGAGCACGCGGCGTTGAGGTCGAAGGCCCCGCCCGCGATGCCGAGCTCGTTCTGAACCGTGGAGGCACTCGCCGGCACCTGCTGGTCGGGCGTGGTGGTGGCGAGGATCACGAGGTCGACCGTGGAGGGGTCCCACCCGGCACGGTCGAGGGCCTGGCGTCCGGCCTCGATGGCCAGCCCGCTGGTGGTGCCTCCGACCCGACGCTCGCGGATGCCGGTCCGCTCGACGATCCACTCGTCGCTGGTGTCAAGGGTCTGTTCGAGATCGTGGTTCGTGACGACCTTCGGCGGAAGGGCCGTGCCCCAGCTGCGGATGACCGCGCCGCGCATCAGGGAGTCCTCAGCCATGCGATGGGCTCGCTCGTGGCGACCCGTTCTCCTTCGACCGCCAACCAACCCATCAACGAACCTCCGAATGCCGATCGTACGTCTTGGTCCCCGACGTGACCGAGGAGGTGCCCCGTCGCGATTGCCGTGCCCGGCCCGAGGCCAGGTTCAGGTGTGAAGACCCCCGCCCCGGGGCTCACCACGAGCCGCTCGGTGGCGAAGAGATGCTCTCCGTCCTTCTGGCCGGTGTCGGCCTGGGCGGGAGGTGCCGAGGCGAGGGCCTCGAGCAGACCGTCGAGATCGCCGGGACTCGAGACGCTCACGGTGCGGGTGCCCTTCAGGGTCCTCTTGGCCATCCCGGTCAGGACCGATCCCGGACCGACCTCGATGACCGTGTTGACCCCGGCGTCGTCGAACTCGTGCAGGATCTGGCGCCAGCGCACCGGGCTCGTGAGCTGAGCGGCGAGCAGATCGGACCACTCGGCGGGGTCGTCGTGGGTGAGGCCGTCGACGTTGGCGTGCACGGGGATCTCCGGAGAGCGCCACTCGACGCCGGCGAGGGCCTTGGTGAGGCGGTCCCGGGCCGGGGCCATGAACGGTGTGTGGAAGGCGCCTCCCACCGGAAAGCTCATCACCCGTTTGGCGCCGAGTCCCTTGGCCGCCTCGCCGGCCGCCTCGATCGCGGCGGCGTCGCCGGCGATGACGACCTGTCCGGGGGCGTTGTAGTTGGCGACCCAGACGTCACCATCGACGGCATCGCAGGCGGCCTCCACCTTGTCGTCGTCGAGTCCGAGCACCGCGGCCATGGAACCCGCCCGCTCCTCGGCGGCGGCGAGCATCGCCGTTCCCCGCTCGTTGACCAGTCGGACGCCGTCTTCGAACGAGAGGGCACCCGATGCCACCAGGGCGCTGTACTCGCCGAGGCTGTGTCCGGCCACCCGAGCCGGCTCGAGGCCCGTTCGCTCGATGGCGTCGAGGACGACGAGGCTGAGGACGAATGTCGCCAGCTGGGCGTTGCGGGTGGAGACGAGCTCGTCGGCGTCGGCGGTGAGCAGCAGGGCGGACAGGTCGGCTCCGGCGTAGGCGCTGGCCTCAGAGACCAGCTCCCATGACTCGAGGTCGGCCCAGGCCTCGCCCATGCCCGGTCGCTGCGAGCCCTGCCCGGGGAAGGTGAACGCGATCATCGGTCGGTGGCGGTCCTCTGCTGTCGTGGTCGGTGATCGATAGAACGGGAAGTCTGACCGGACGTGCCGCAGGAAGGTTTCAGGCCCTGGTCGGCGCGACGACGGGCGCCGGGTTCGTCTCACTCCCAGGCTACGCTTTCGAGGTCGACCACCGGCCCGGGTGGCGGAATGGCAGACGCGGGGGACTCAAAATCCCTTGTCCGAAAGGGCGTGTGGGTTCAAGTCCCACCCCGGGCACCACGAGCGAGACGCCTCTCAGGGGCTGGGCACGGTCCTCAGGCACGAGGCGCTCCGTTCGGGGCCATACACTGGCGCCATGTCGCGATCGCTCATCGAGCGCCGGTTGGTCGACGTCGTCGACCGGCTTCGGCAACTCCACGACGACCTGTCGGTCCTCGACGAGCAGGTCGCGCACTTCGTCGAGGAGGCCGACGACGCCCGTCTGCGATCGCTGGTGTCAGAGACCCCCCTCGCCGAGCACGAACATCGCGAAGCGGCCCGCCATGCCGAGGCGATGCAGCGAGGACGAGCCGAGCTGGTCGCCGAGATCGCCCGGTTCGAGTCACTCCAGGACGACCTGCTCGACCAGCTGCAGCGTCTGGTCGGGTCCTCGTCCGCTACTCCGCACGAACCCTGACATCGCCCGACCGTCCTGACAGAATCGTCGGCTGCCCCCGAGCGGCCCCGCCGAACCCTCCCTGGAGAACCCTGTGCCAACCCGTGTCGTCATCGCCGAGGACGAGGCCATCATCCGACTCGACCTGAAGGAGACCCTCGAAGAGGAGGGCTACGAGGTCGTCGGCGAGACCGGACGCGGCGACGAAGCCGTGCAGATGGTCAAAGAGCTCGAACCCGACCTCGCCATCCTCGACATCAAGATGCCGGGCCTCGACGGCCTCTCGGCCGCCCGCCAGATCACCGGCGATCGGCGGGCGGCGGTGCTGATCCTCACCGCGTTCAGCCAACGCGAGCTGATCGAGCAGGCCCGCGACGCCGGGGCCCTCGCCTATCTGGTCAAGCCCTTCCAGCGCAGCCAGCTCATCCCGGCGGTCGAGCTGGCGCTCGGACGCTTCGCGGAGATGCGAGACCTGGCCGAGACCGCGGCCAACCTCGAGGACCAGCTCGAGACCCGCAAGGCGGTCGAGCGGGCCAAGGGCAAGCTCATGGACGAACAGGACATGGCCGAGGGCGATGCCTTCGGGTTCATCCAGCGCACGGCCATGCGCGAGCGGCGCACCATGCGAGAGATCGCCCAGCAGGTGGTCGACGGCGAACTGGCACCACCGGCGGAGTGACCGACCCGGGCGCTCCGGGGTCTGCCTAGGCTGGCGCCGATGCCCAGCCTCATGTTGCTCGACGGGAACTCGCTCACCTACCGCGCGTTCTTCGCCCTCCCCACCGACCTCGTCACCGCCTCGGGGCAGGTCACCAACGCGGTCTACGGGTTCACGTCCATGCTCGTGAACCTTGCCCGCGATCACCGACCCGACGGGATCGTCGTGGCCTTCGACCGGCCCGAGCCGACGTTCCGCCACGACGCGGTTCCCGAGTACAAGGCTCAGCGCGAGGCGGCTCCCGACATCCTGCGCCAGCAGATGGGGCTGGTCCGACAGGTGCTCGAGGTCCTCGGACTTCCGGCGGTCGAACAGGTGGGAGTCGAGGCCGACGACCTCATCGCCTCGCTCGCCACCCGAGCGCGCGACCGCGGCGACGACGTGCTGATCGTGACCGGCGATCGCGACACCTACCAGCTCGTCGAGGATCCCCACATCAAGGTTCTCTACAACAAGCGGGGGGTGTCGGACTACGCCCTCTACGACGAGGCGGGAATCGTCGAGCGCACCGGAGTCCACCCCACCCGCTACGTCGACTACGCCGCGCTGCGGGGCGACCCCTCCGACAACCTCGAGGGCGTTCCGGGGGTGGGGGAGAAGACCGCCGCCAAGCTGATCACCCAGTACGGCGACCTCGACGGCATCCTGGCTCATGCCGATGAACAGACTCCGAAACTCCGTCAGAACCTGACCGAGCACGGCGACCGGGCTCGCCGCAACGCCGAGGTCATGGTCCTGCGGCGCGACGTCGAGATCGAGGTCGAGCCGGCGCCGTTGTCGGCCGATCGCGTCGACCACGAGGCGATGCGCTCACTGTTCGACTTCCTCGAGTTCCACAGCCTCGCCGACCGGCTCGCCGAAGCGATGGGTGTCGAGGCGCCCGCAGAGAGCGCGTCGGGCGATGCGACCCTCGAAGCCGAGCTCACCGTGGCGGAGACGGCGAGCGAGGCGGTGGCGGTGCTGGAGTCGCTCGTGGCCGGCGACGGTCACCTGGCCGTGGCGGGTGCGTGGGAGTCGACACCCGCGAGATCGCCGCTCGTCGGCCTGGCTCTGGTCACCGATGCCGGCGGGGCCGAGGTGGCGTTCGTCCCCGGTGCCGTGCTCGACGAGCCCGAGGTGCTCGCTGCTCTGGGTGTGTTGGTCGAGCGGGGGTCCCGGCCGTTGGCTCTGCACTCCGCCAAGCCGGTGCTGCGGGCGCTCGCGTCCCGAGGGGTCGAGGTGCACACCCTCGGGCTCGACACGATGATCGCCGCCTACCTCCTCGATCCCGCCGAAGGGCGGTATCAACTCGCCGACCTGCTCGCCCGGCACTGTCGGATGCAGTTCCCCGACGACGACTCGGCGCCGGCCGGACAGCTCGCCCTCGGCGACGTCGACGGTCCCGACCCGGCCCAGGTCGCGGCTCGGGAGGCCCTGGCGGTGGCCTATCTCGCCGAACCGGTGTGGGCGGCGCTCGACGCGCAGGGCCTGCGGCGACTGAACGACGAGATCGAGGTACCGCTCGTGCGGGTGCTCGCCTCGATGGAGGCGGTAGGGGTCGGCGTCGACGTCGAGGTGTTGCGGGAGCTGAACGACCGCCTGGGAGCCGAGGCGGCCGAGCTCACCGCCCGCATCCACGACGATGCCGGTGTCGAGTTCAACGTGAACTCGACCAAACAGCTCCGTGAGATCCTCTTCGACCGTCTGGGGCTCACCCCTCAGAAGAAGACCAAGACCGGCTACTCCACCGACGCGGCCAGCCTCGAGAAGCTCCGTGACCAGCATCCCGTCGTCGAGAACCTCCTGCGCTACCGCGAGGTCGAGAAGCTGAGGTCGACTTACGGCGAGGGCCTGTTGGCCGAGGTGGGACCCGACGGGCGGATCCACGCCACGTTCAACCAGACCGTCGCCCGCACCGGCCGCCTGAGCTCGGAGGACCCGAACCTCCACAACATCCCCGTGCGCTCCGAGATGGGCCGCCAGTTCCGTCGGGCCTTCGTCCCGGCACCGGGGTACGAGCTGCTCGTGGCCGACTACAACCAGATCGAACTCCGCTGCATCGCCCACCTCGCCGAGGATCCGGGGCTCATCGGGGCGTTCGAGTCCGGCCAGGACATCCACAACGCCACCGCCGCCCGGATCTTCGCGGTCGACCCCGGTGCGGTCACCCTCGAGCAGCGTTCCAAGGCGAAGATGGTGTCCTACGGCCTCGCCTACGGGATGGAGGCCTACGGGCTCGGTCAGCGGTTGAACATCGCCACCGACGAGGCGGCGGTCATCCTCGGCGCCTACTTCGAGGCGTTCCCCGCGGTGAAGGACTACATGGACCGCACCGTCGCCGAGGCCCGAGAGCGCGGCTACACCGAGACCCTGTTCGGGCGCCGTCGCCAGATCCCCGAGCTGGCCTCCTCGAACTACCGGATACGCCAGGCCGGCGAGCGTCAGGCGATGAACGCCGGGATCCAGGGCCTGGCCGCCGACATCTTCAAGGTGGCGTTGGTCCGTCTCGACACCGCCCTCGACCGGGCCGACAGCGATGCCCGAGTCATCCTGCAGGTCCACGACGAGGTGATCCTCGAGATCCGCCCCGACGAGCGCGACGCTCTGGCCGAGCTCACCGTCGGGGTGATGGCCGATGCCTTCGAGATGTCGGTCCCTCTCGAGGTCAACCTCGCCTTCGGGGCGAGCTGGGCCGACGCGAAGGGGTGAGTGGGTGACCGACTCGCCGCACCACTGGTTCGAGGAGGTCGCCGACCACCTCGGCTCGACCTACCTGCGCTACTCCTTCACCCGCGGCACCGATCAGGAGGTCGGATTCCTCGTCGAGGCTCTCGGGCTCACGGCCGGGGCCCGGGTGCTCGACGTGGGGTGTGGGCCGGGCCGTCACGCCAACGCGCTGGGTCGGCTCGGCATCGAGGTGGTCGGGGTCGACATCTCCGAGCGGTTCCTCGAGGTCGCTCGACGCGACGCACCCGAGGGGGTCACCTACCTGAGGGCCGACGCTCGTGAGTTGACCTTCGACGCGGAGTTCGACGCGGCGATCTCGCTGTGCCAGGGCGCGTTCGGCCTGTCGGGAGGGCCAGCGGCGGCGTGGATCCCGGCGGTGGGGGAGCAGCCGACCGAACCCGACCTTCCGGTCATCGAGTCGATCAGCCGGGCCTTGGTGCCGGGTGGGGCGATGGCCGCCAGCGCCTTCTCGGCCTACTTCCAGGTCCGGTACCTCGAAGAGGGCGACGTGTTCGATGCCGACGCCGGGGTCAACCGGGAGATCACCACCATCCGGTCCGAAGACGGGGTCGAGGCCGAGACCGACCTGTGGACCACCTGTTTCACGCCGCGAGAGCTCCGCCTCCTCGCCCGATCGGCTGGTCTGGTGGTCGACCACATCTGGTCGGTCACCCCCGGCTCCTATGCCCGCCGCCCCCCGGATCTGGACCACCCCGAGTTCCTCGTGATCGCGCGCCGCCCGCAGTGATACCCTTTTGGGCTGCGCGCTCGGGTCTTCAGTCCACCGTCCGGTGAACGCCCGGCCGCCGGTCGTCGTCGACGACCGTCGAGTAAGAACATCAGAAGGCGATCACGTGTCCGACCAGGCCAGCACCGACGTCGCGGAGACCTCCGCCGAGGTGCCCACGACTACATCCGACCCCTCCGCACCCACCGGGGGTGCCAGTCCCGAGATGGGGACCTTCGACGAAGCGGGTGAGTACACCCCCCGTCAGGTCACCGCCAACGACCTCGGCGACATGTCGATGGACGAGGCCTACTCGGCGAGCATGGTCGACGTCGAGGACGGCCAGATCGTCGAAGGCGTCGTCGTCAAGATCGACCGCGACGAGGTCCTCCTCGACATCGGATACAAGTCCGAAGGCGTGATCCCCAGCCGCGAGCTCTCGATCCGCAACGACGTCGACCCCAACGAGATCGTCTCCCACGGCGAGCGCATCGAGGCCCTCGTCCTCCAGAAGGAGGACAAGGAGGGCCGGCTCCTGCTGTCGAAGAAGCGGGCCCAGTACGAGCGGGCCTGGGGCACCATCGAGGCGCTCAAGGAAGCCGAAGGTGTCGTGTCCGGGCCGGTCATCGAGGTCGTCAAGGGTGGTCTCATCCTCGACATCGGCCTGCGGGGCTTCCTCCCCGCATCCCTCGTCGAGCTGCGTCGGGTCCGCGACCTCCAGCCCTACGTGGGTCGCACGCTCGAGGCCAAGATCATCGAGCTCGACAAGAACCGCAACAACGTCGTGCTGTCCCGCCGGGCATGGCTCGAAGAGACCCAGAAGGAACAGCGCGAGGACTTCCTCGCCAACCTCAAGCCCGGCGAGGTCCGCCAGGGCGTGGTGTCCTCGGTCGTCAACTTCGGTGCCTTCGTCGATCTCGGCGGCATGGACGGGCTCGTCCACGTCTCCGAGCTGTCCTGGAAGCACGTCGACCACCCCGGTTCGGTCGTCGCCGTCGGCGACGAGATCACCGTCCAGGTGCTCGAGGTCGATCTCGACCGCGAGCGCATCAGCCTGTCGCTCAAGGCCACCCAGCAGGATCCGTGGCAGGAGTTCGCCGGCAACCACCGCGTGGGCGAGCTGGTCTACGGCCGGGTCACCAAGCTGGTTCCCTTCGGGTCGTTCGTCCAGGTGGGCGACGGCATCGAAGGTCTGGTGCACATCTCGGAGATGTCGGCCCACCACGTCGATCTGCCCGAGCAGGTCGTCACCCCCGGCGAGGAGCTGTGGGTGAAGATCATCGACCTCGACCTGCAGCGTCGCCGGATCAGCCTGTCGATCAAGCAGGCCGCCGAGGGCGGCATCGTGGCTGCTGAGTACCAGGAGCACTTCGGCGAGCACGCGTACGACGATGAAGGCAACTACATCGGCAGTGCCGTGCCCGAGATCGGCGGCGAGGCCCCCTCCGACGCCGAAGCGGCGTGGGCGGAGTTCTATGCCGAGCACTCCACCGACGAGGTGCCCGGAGGCGAGCCGGCGCCCA
>SKKL01000133.1 GCA_007121465.1 Acidimicrobiales bacterium
ACCGGGCGACCGACCAAGCGAGAACGTCGCCAGCTCGACCGCTGGCGGGCGGGAGAATGATCCGATGAGCCCCCCGTTGCGCCTCGAGTTCGTCATGTCGGCCCCCAGTCTCGACCACCTTCCCGACACGCGCGCCGAGGTGGCGGTCGTCGGACGATCCAACGTGGGCAAGTCGTCACTGCTCAACGCCCTGGCGAACCGCAAGAGCCTGGCCCAGACCTCCAAGACCCCGGGCCGCACCCGCCTGTTGAACCTGTTCGAGATGGCTGACGGAACCGCGGTGGTCGACTGCCCCGGCTATGGCTACGCCCAGGCCCCGAAGGCCATGCAGGCGAAGTGGCAGGCGATGATGGAGCGATACCTCTGCGAGCGGGAGCAGCTCGAGATGATCCTCGTGCTCGTCGACGGGGCGATCGGGCCGACCAAGCTCGACGTGCAGATGCTCGACTGGCTCCGGTCGCTCGAGCTGCCCCACACCGTCGTCGCCACCAAGGCCGACAAGGTGAAGGCCTCCCAGCGCGACCGGCGTCAGCGTGAGCTGGCCGAGGGCTGTCACCTCCACGCGGGCGACGTCGTGTGGGTGAGCGCCTCGGCCCGCACGGGGCTCGACAAGCTGCGCGACCTCGTCCGCACCTGGCTAGCGTGAGCCCATGTCCGACTATCTCGATCACTTGGCCAAGGTGTCGCTTTTCGCCGGCGCCGACCGTAAGGAGCTGCGCGAGATCGCCAAAGCGACGACCGAGATGAAGGTGGCGGCGGGAGCCGAGTTCGTCCGCCAGGGCGACTCGGGGCGTGAGGCGTTCATCGTCGTCGACGGTCAGGCTCAGGTCACCGTCGACGGCAACGAGGTCGCCACCGTCGGTCCGGGCGACACCGTCGGCGAGATGGCTCTCCTCGACAAGGGCCCCCGGTCGGCGACGGTCACGGCGTTGGAGCCGATGACCCTCCTCGTGCTCGACCCGCGCGAGTTCAAAGGTCTGATGCTCGGGGTCCCGACGATCGCGGTCAAGGTCGCAACGGCGTTGGCGCAACGGGTCCGGGAGCTCGACCTCAAGCTCTACGGCTGAGCCCGTCGGGCAGTTATACGCTGTCCGGTTCCCGTGGGTAGCCTGCGCCCCATGGATCTCAACGGAAGTTCAGCACTGGTAACCGGCGGCGCATCGGGGCTCGGTGAGGCCACCGCCCGCGAGCTCGCGGCCCGAGGCAGCCGAGTCGTGATCGTCGACATGAACGCCGAGCTCGGCGAGGCGGTCGCGAAGGACATCGGCGGCGTTTTCGCCGCCGCCGACGTCACCGACACCGACCAGGTCATCGCCGCGGTCGAGGCCGCCAAGGAGATGGCTCCGCTGCGCGCCGTCGTCACCGCCGCCGGCATCGGCTGGGCGTCGCGCACCATCGGCCGCGACGGCACCTACGAGTCGGCCCACGACATGGGCGCGTTCAACAAGGTCGTCCAGGTCAACCTCGTGGGCACCTTCAACACCGCTCGCCTCGCGGCGACCGCGATGTCCCAGAACGAGCCGGTCGACGAGGACGGCCAGCGTGGCGCCATCGTCACCGTCACCTCGGTGGCCGGCCTCGAGGGCCAGATCGGCCAGGTGTCGTACTCGGCCTCCAAGGGCGGCGTGATCGGCATGACCCTGCCGATGGCCCGCGACCTCGCCGTTGCCGGCATCCGCGTCAACTGCATCGCTCCCGGCCTGATCGACACCCCGATCTACGGTTCGGGCCCGGCATCGGACGAGTTCAAGTCCAAGCTCAAGCGCGATGTCCTGTTCCCCGACCGTCTCGGAAGCTCCCGCGAGTTCGCGTCGATGGCGGCGGAGCTCATCACCAACGACTACATGAACGCCGAGCTGGTCCGGGTCGACGGCGGCCTGCGTTTCCAGCCGAAGTGACCGGCAACCGGCGGGTCCTCAGTTCGTCGAGGATCCGCCGGTGACCACCTCGTCGAGCCGTTCGAGGGTGGCGGCCATCGACGGAGGATGCTTGTCGGGATAGCCGGCGAGCTCGATGGACTTGGGAATCAGGGCGGTCGACCAGTCGAAGGTCTCGGTGACCCGTGTGCCGCCCTCGACCGGCTCGAGCTCGTAGCGCCAACGGTGCCGCCCCCAGTGCCGCCAGGCGATGAGGCGACCGGGTTCGAACTCCACGACGGTGTTGGTGATCCGGTAGGGGACCACCAACTTCATGTCCATGCCGAACCGGGACCCGAGCTCGAGCGGCTCGGGCTCGCCTCGAACCTCCTGCACGGTGCCGGACCCGTCGATCAAGGCGTGCTTCGACGCGTCGGAGAGCACCGCGAAGATCTCCTCGGGCGGGGCGGCGATGGTGCGGCTGACCGACACGGTGCGGTCGCCTCGGACAGGGGCGTCGGTAGACATGGGGGCTCCGGATGTGGGGGTCAGGCCGGTCGGTCGAGGATGTCTCGCAGCGCCGGTTCGAGGGTCGGGTGGGTGAACGTGTAGCCGCTGTCGATCAGAGCGGCGGGGGTCACCCGCAGGCTGACCAGCAGCAGCGCCTCCACCAGCTCGCGGCCGAAGAGCAAGGCCGGGGCGAAGGTCGGGATGGGGAGGAGTGTCGGCCGGCGAAGAACCCGCCCGAGGGTCTTGGTGAACTCGGAGTTGCGGACCGGTTCGGGGGCGGTCATGTTGACCGGGCCCTCGACGTCGGCCTCGAGGAGGTGGCAGATCCCTCCGACGACATCGGTGAGGGAGATCCAGCTCTGCCACTGCCGCCCCGACCCGAGTCGGCCACCGACGCCCAGCTTGAACGGCAGGAGCTGGCGGGCGAGTGCGCCACCATCGGCGTCGAGGACGATGCCGGTCCGGATGTTGACGGTGCGGATCCCCGCTGCGTCGGCCAGCCCCGTGGCGGCCTCCCAGCGGATGCACACGTCGGCGAGGAAGTCGTCGCCCGGTCCGCTGGCCTCGGTGAGGATCTCGTCGCCGCGGTCGCCGTAGTAGTTCACGCCCGAACCGCTGATCATCACCGAGGGTCGCGACTCGAGCCCGGCGAGGGCCTCGGCGAGGAGCGTGGTGCCCCGCGTGCGGCTGTCGAGGATCCGCTTCTTCTGTTCGTCGGTCCACCGCTTGTCGGCGATGCCTTCGCCCGCGAGGTGCACGACGGCATCGACGCCTTCGAGCCGGTCGCTCTCGATCGTCCCCCCGCTGGGGTCCCACCGGATGGCGGCCTCGCCCGGCTCGACCGGCCGACGGACGAGCGGGATCGGTCGATGACCGCGGGCCTCGAGCTCGGCAGTCAGAGCCGTGCCGATCATCCCGCTGGCACCTGAGATCACGACATCCACTGGCCGCCTCCTCCTCATCGGTCGGGCATGGCCCTTGGTCTGTCCGGTCGGGCGTGGCCCGTCGGTGGGTCAAGTGTGCCCGCCGGGGGGCAGATCACCACGATCGGAGGCGTGAACCCGTACTAGGTTGACCGCAGACGAGGTCCGACGGGGAAGGTGGCAGCGATGTCGAATGGCAACGAGGGGTCCTCACGACAGGTGAGCGCTGGGCTGATCGGCCTGGGCGTGCTCGCCGTCCTGCTGGCGATCTTCATCTTCCAGAACACCGACGACCAGACGGTGAAGCTGTACTTCTGGGACGTGACCGCCCCGATGTGGATCGTGCTGCTGGTCACCGCTCTGGTCGCGTTGGTGATGTCCGAGCTCTTCACCTTGGTGCGCCGCCGTCGCCGGAGGTGACGGGAGGGCGGAGTCGCCGGAGGTGATCCGGGCGGTGGGCTCTAGTCTTTCGGCATGAGCACCCGACGCCTGATCATCGCCTCGTTGTTGTGCGGCATGGCGCTGCTCATCGCGTTCACCGTCCAGGTGGTCATCGCGACCCGATGACCACGTGCCCCATGTCACAGCAGCACGTGGCTAGCGTGGCGCCATGACCGAAGGACTGTTCGCGGGATACGACCACGACGCGTTCTTCGATGAGGTGTTCACCCGAGATGGTGAGATCCGGCCTCACTATCGGGCCCTCGTCGCCCGTCTGGGACTGTTCTCCGCCGATGAGCTCTCCCGTCGGGAACGGCTGCGCGACGCGGCGTTCCGCACCCAGGGGATCACCTTCACCGTCTATGGCGAAGGCGAAGGGGTCGAGCGGACCTTTCCGATGGACCTCATCCCCCGGATCATCCCCGCCGACGAGTGGGCCGAGGTCGAAAGGGGCCTCGTTCAGCGGGTCGATGCGCTCAACCGCTTCCTCGACGACCTCTACGTCGGTGAGCAGGCGATCATCCACGACGGCATCGTTCCCAAGTGGATGGTGCTCTCCTCGGACGGTTTCGAGCGGGAGGCCACGGGGCTGTCGGTCCCGCACTCGTCGCGCTGTGTCGTCGCCGGCATCGACCTGGTGCGCGACGTCGACGGTGTCTACCGAGTTCTCGAGGACAACCTCCGCAACCCGAGCGGGATCTCCTATGTCCTCGAGAACCGCGCGGCGATGACCCGGGTGCTGTCTCTGGCCTTCAAGGACCACCGGGTCCGGTCGGTCGACCACTACGGGGCGATGCTCCTCGGCGCGCTCCAGCACGTGGCCCCGCCGGCTGCGGGCGACGACCCCACCGTGGTGGTGCTCACCCCCGGGGTCTACAACTCGGCCTACTTCGAGCATGCCTTCCTCGCCCGCCAAATGGGTGTCGAACTGGTCGAGGGGCGCGACCTGGTGGTCGACGACCACATCGTGTCGATGCGCACCACCCACGGGCTGCGCCGCGTCGACGTCATCTACCGCCGCATCGACGACGCCTTCCTCGACCCGGTGGTGTTCCGTCCCGACTCCCAACTGGGTGTCCCGGGCCTGATGGCCGCAGCCCGGGCGGGCAACGTCACCATCGCCAACGCGGCGGGCAACGGTGTGGCCGACGACAAGGCCATCTACGCGTTCGTGCCCGACATCATCCGCTACTACACCGGCGAGGAGCCGATCCTGGAGAGCGTCCCGACATATCTCCTCGACGACCCCGACCACCGCGCCGAGGTGCTCGACCGATTGGGCGACCTCGTGGTGAAGCCGGTGGCCGAGTCGGGTGGGTACGGCATGTTGATCGGTCCGGCGGCGACCGAGGCCGAGATCGACGAGTTCCGGGGGAAGCTCGAGGCCGATCCCCGCGGCTACATCGCCCAGGAGGTCGTGTCGCTCTCGCGGCATCCGACGCTCATCGACGACCACCTCGAAGGGCGCCACATCGACCTTCGCCCCTTCGTGATCTCCGGCGAGAAGATCGAGGTGGTTCCCGGCGGCCTCACCCGGGTGGCCCTGCGTCGAGGGTCGCTGGTGGTCAACTCCTCCCAGGGTGGCGGGTCCAAGGACACCTGGGTGCTCGCGCCCGAACGCGACCCTCGCCGTCCCGGCGACCGCTCCGAGGGCGCCGACCGCGAACGTGTCGAGGGCGACCCTCGCGAGACCGCCCAGCTCCCGGTGGTGCGGGCCGACGATGCCGACGCCGGAGAGGAGCCGTCGCCATGATGCTGTCCCGTCACGCCGAGAGTCTCTTCTGGCTCGGCCGGTATCTCGAACGGGCCGAGTACTCGACCCGCATGCTCGACGTCACCTATCACAGCCTCCTCGAGTCCGCTGCGTGGGAGTCCGAGCGGGCGTGGCGCGACCTGCTGCAGGTCCTGCGGTCCGAGTCGGGCTTCGACAAGACGGGCTCGCCGGCGACCTCCGAGCACGTGAACCGCTTCGTCATGATCGATCGGGCGAACTCCGACAGCGTCTCCGCATGCATCGAGCGGGCCCGCGAGAACGCCCGCAGCGTGCGCGAGCTCATCCCGACCGAGCTGTGGCAGTCGCTCAACTCGTTCTATCTGGCACTCAACCAGCGCGACCTCGCGGTCGACCTCGCCGAGCAGCCCTACGACCTCTACGAGATGGTGAAGCAGCGGTGCCAGACGGTGTCGGGGGTGCTGTCCGACACCATGGCCCGAGACGACGGTTGGCGCTTCGTCACCATCGGCCGTCACCTCGAACGGGCCCAGGTCATGTGCCGCCTGCTCGCCATCCGCTACCAGAACCTCGGCGACGTGTCGTTCCACCAGTGGCTCGCCGCGCTGAAGTCGGCGTCGGCGGCCGAGGCGTTCCGCAAGGCCTACCGGGGGTCCCAGGACCCCGCGGAGGTCATCGAGTTCCTCCTGTTGTCGCCGGTGTTCCCTCGCAGTGTGTTCTTCTCCTTGCGGCACGCCGAGGCCGAGCTCGACATCCTCGGTGCCCAGTTCGGGCGGGTGACCCGGCCCCAGCGGCTGCTCGGACGCATCCGTGCCGGGTTGGAGTTCGCCGAGATCGAAGAGCTCCTCCACGACGACCTGCGTCTGCACCTCGTCGAGGTCGAGAGCGACATCCGCTGGGTGGCCGAGTCGGTCGCGCTCGAGTATTTCCGGAACTCACACGAGTTCGCTCCCTTCGTCCCCACCGGCCCGGCGCCGGTAGGAACAAAGGGCAGGTGAGAGGGGACCCATGAGGTTCGACATCCGCTATCGGACGACCTTCACCTACGACGGGCTCGTCCGCGAATCGCAGAACGAGCTGCGCGCGTGCCCCGCGACCGACGATCGGCAGCAGCTCATCGGCTACCGGGTCATGACGAACCCGTCGTCTCGGGTGAGCTCCTCGGTCGACTACTGGGGGACTCGCGTCGACGCCTTCGGCATCCGTGCGCCTCACCTGTCCCTCGAGGTGGTGGCCGAGGCCGCGGTCGAGACGCGCCAGGCCCCGATGGTCACCACCGCCCCCCGACTCGACGCCTTGACCGACGAAGCGTTCGTCGACAGCCACTGGGAGTATCTGCAACCGTCCGCTCACACCCACTGGGGCGAGGCGGTCAGTGCCGCCGCGTCCCGCCAGCGGGACTACCTCGGTACCGACGTGGTGAGCCTGGTCCTCGCCCTCCATCGCCTCGCCGGGGCGTCGATCACCTACACGCCCGGCTCGACCTACATCGGGGTCGACGTCGAGGCCGTCCTCGACGAGGGGGAGGGGGTCTGCCAGGACTTCGCCCATCTCGCCGTGGCGTTGTGCCGATCGGTGGAGATTCCCGCCCGTTACGTGTCGGGCTACTTCTTCGCCGCCGACGACGCCACCGGTGTCGATGCCGACACCGACATGGTCGATGTCCAGACCCATGCCTGGTTCGAGGCGGCGATCCCGGGCTTCGGATGGCTGGCCCTCGACCCCACCAACCAGCGCGAGGTCGGCCTCCGGCACGTGAAGATCGGTCACGGGCGCGACTACGACGATGTCCCTCCGCTGCGGGGCACGGTGGCGGGAACGGCCGTGCACGCCCTCGACGCATCGGTCGAGATCCGCCGGGTCGGGTCGATCGGACCTCACTGGCAGATCGCGCAGCAGCAACAGCAGTAACGGGCGGAGGACCCCTCGGGTCGTAGTCACGGTCGGTCCGCGCTATGGCACGCCGGCCGATCCGAGCGGCCTGCGACGGCGGTAGGATCGATCGTGAACGCATCGATGGAGGTGGTCCCCACGGCTGAGAACGAGAACCCCGGGTCCGGATCGGAATCCGGACACTTCGACGTGATCATCGTCGGGGGAGGGCCGGGTGGATACGCCTCGGCTCTCTACGGCGCATCGGCGGGGCTCAACATCGCTCTGATCGAGATGAACAAGCTCGGGGGGACCTGCCTCCACGTGGGATGTGTTCCCGCCAAGGCGCTGCTCGAGACGGCCACGGTCCTTCGCACCACCGATCACGCCAAGGAGTTCGGTGTCCTGGCCGAGTCGTCGGGGCTCGACCTGTCGATCACCCAGGAGCGCAAGCAGGGCATCATCGACAAGCTCGCCGGCGGGCTCACCAGCCTGCTGAAGGGGCGGAAGGTCACCCTGTTCGACGGGGTCGGTCGCCTCGATGCCGACCATCGAACCGTGCACGTCAGTGGCGGCGAGTCCGGCGACGTGACCATCACCGCCGACTCGGTGATCCTCGCCGCGGGCTCGGTTCCCCGCACCATCCCCGGCTTCGATGTCGACGGAGAGCTGATCGTCACCTCCGACGAGGTGCTCCAGATCCGTGAGGTGCCCGACAAGGCGGTCGTCATCGGCGGCGGGGCGATCGGCTGCGAGTTCGCGTCGCTGCTGTCCGATCTCGGTTCTCAGGTCACGGTGCTCGAGGCCCTGCCCAAGATCCTGCCCGGGCTCGACAAGGACATCACCCAGGTGGTGGAACGGTCGTTCAAGAAGCGGGGCATCGAGGTCCGCACCGACGTCAAGGTCACCGGCCACACGCCCGGCGAGTCGGGAACCACCGTCGAGTTCGGCGACGGCGAATCGGTCGAGGCCGGCCTGGTCGTCGTCTCGGTCGGCCGTCGCCCCTTCCCCGACAAGCTCGGGCTCGAGGAGACCAAGGTCGGGGTGTCCGATCGCGGGTTCGTCGAGGTCGACGAGAACTGCCGCACCTCGGTCGAGGGTGTCTGGGCGGTGGGCGACCTGATCGCCACTCCTCAACTCGCCCACATCGGTTTCGCCGAGGGCATGGTCGCCATCCGAGACATCCTCGGCGAGGATCCCCAACCCATCGACTACGACCGGGTCCCGTGGTGCATCTACTGCCACCCTGAGGTCGCGTTCTCCGGTTTCTCCGAGGAGGCGGCCAAGGAAGCCGGCCACGACGTGGTCGTGTCGAAGCATCGCTTCGCCGGCAACGGTCGGGCGATGATCGTCGGCGAGCCCGACGGCATGGTCAAGGTCATCGCCGAGAAGCTCCCCGACGGCACCGGCGGCCAGGTCCTCGGCGTGCACCTGGTCGGTCCGTGGGCCACCGAGCTCCTCGGCCAGGCCTACCTCTCGGTCAACTGGGAGGCCACCGTCGCCGAGGTCGCCCACTTCATCCAGCCCCACCCCACCCTCAGCGAGTCCTTCGGCGAGACGATGATGTCGCTCACCGGCCGCTCGCTGCACTAGCCCGCTCACACACCCCCCGCCTTCCCCCCCCAGATTCCGGAGGACCCCCAGTTATGGCCGAGGTCACCATGCCCCAGCTCGGTGAGACCGTCACCGAGGGCACCATCACCAAGTGGTTCAAGCAGATCGGCGACCAGGTCGCCGCCGACGAGGTCCTCTTCGAGGTCTCGACCGACAAGGTCGACTCGGAGGTCCCCTCACCCGAGGCCGGCTACCTC
>SKKL01000258.1 GCA_007121465.1 Acidimicrobiales bacterium
CGCTCCCGACCATCGCCGCGGTCAACGGCGCTGCGGTGGGGGCCGGCATGAACCTGGCCCTGGCCTGCGACCTCCGGGTGGCGGGGCGCTCGGCCCGGTTCGACACCCGGTTCCTCCAGCTAGGGATCCACCCGGGTGGGGGCCACACCTGGATGCTGCGTCGCATCGCCGGTCCCGAGGCGGCGGCGGCCATGGTGCTGTTCGGGGAGGTGCTCGACGGGTCCGAGGCCGAGCGGGCCGGCCTCGTGTGGCGCTGCGTCGACGACGACCAGCTCCTCGACCACGCGGTCGACCTGGCGTCCCGGGCCGCCGACGGACCTCCCGAGCTGGTGTCGCGCATCAAGACGACGTTGGGTGCGGTCGCCGGGGTCGAGCGCCACGACGTCGCCATCGAGCTCGAGCTCGAGGCCCAGGTGTGGTCGGTGGAGCAGCCCGCCTTCGCCGAGCGTCTGGCCGCGCTGCGCGGCAAGGTGTCCTCCTCGGGCGACGACCGAGCGCGCTGACCCCGTGGACTTCTCGTTGCCGCCCGAGCTGGCGGACCTTCAGGCCGAAGCCCGCGACGTCGCGTTGGCGGGCGCCACCCGTTCGAGCTTCCCCGAGGATTCGTGGCTGATCGGCTACGACCCCGAGTTCACCCGTGAGCTGGCCGACCGCGGCTGGATCGGGATGACCTGGCCGACCGAGGAGGGTGGTCACGGTCGCAGCGTCCTCGAGCGGTTCGTGGTGTACGAACAGCTCATCGCCCACGGTGCCCCCATCTGCGCGGGGTGGTTCGCCGACCGTCAGATCGGGCCGTCGCTCCTGCAGTTCGGCACGTCGGAACAGCGACAGCGCTGGCTGCCCGGAATCGTGGAGGGCTCGTCGATGTGGTGCATCGGGATGAGCGAGCCCGATGCCGGTAGCGACGTGGCGTCCTTGCGCACCCGAGCCGAACGGTCGGGCGACGGCTGGGTGGTCAACGGCTCGAAGATCTGGACGAGCGGCGCCGCCCACGCCCACTGGTGCTACCTGATCGCCCGCACCGATCCCGACGCCCCCCGCCACCGAGGCCTGAGCGAGTTCGTCGTCGACATGGGTTCACCGGGGATCACCGTCACACCGGTCACCGACATGACCGGGAACGACCACTTCTGCGAGGTCGTGTTCGAGGACGTGTTCGTGCCCGCTGATCACATGGTCGGGGAGCTCAACGCCAGCTTCGGCCAGGTGATGCGCCAGATGGAACACGAGCGAGGCGGCATCGACCGTTTCGTCTCGAACCACGCCCTCTACCGCGACGTGATGGACACCCTGAGCCTCGCCGACCTCGACGACCCACGGGTGCGCCAGGCGGTGGCCAGAATCGAGACGATCTATCGGCTGGGTCGGCTGATGGTGATGCGGGAGATGCTCGGCCAGGCGCCGGGCGGGTACTCCGCGGTCACCAAGATCCTCGGCACCGAGTTCGAGATCGAGGTGGCGAACTTCTGCGCCGACCGTCTCGGTGCCCACTCGATGCTGTGGGGACCGGAGGCGGGCCTCGCCGGGCGAGCGGCGCGAGCGGCCTGCTACGCCCCGGCCTACACGATCATGGGTGGCACGGTCACGATCCTGCGGAACGTGATCGGCGAGCGGACGCTCGGCCTGCCCCGCTGACATGCGCGTGAGAGAGCGTTCATCCCGGCGCGGAGGTCTCCAGCTCGAGGCCGCGGGTCTCGGGGAGCCGCCACAGGGCGATCGCCGCGAGCGCCGCGGGGACGAACACGATCGCCGCGGCCAGGTCGAAGCGGTCGAGACGGTCGGCGGCGAAGCCGAAGAGCAGTAGGCCCGACACCGCGCCGAGAACCCCGGCGGCCACGGTCCACCCGGCGACGGTGGCGCGCACCGAGGTGGGGAAGAGTTCGGCGTGGAGCGATCCGGCGGCGGGAGCGAACACCGACCCGGCCGCGACGGCGAGGAGGTAGCCGGCGGCGAGGGCCGGGACACTCCCGCTGTAGGTGAGGACGCCGGCGGCGCACACCCCCACCAGTCCGATGGCCGCGGTGGGTCGACGACCGAGGTTGTCGGCGCCCCAGCGCCCGGCGAGGAGCCCGAGCAGGCCGGTCAGCCCGGCGGCGACGACGAGGATGGCGGTGATCGAGGCGGAGAGGTCGAGGACGCTCTCGGAGTAGAGGAACACGAAGCTGTTGGCCGGACCGGTGACCACGGCGATGGCGAAGCCGACTACGAGGACCGGCCCGAGGCGGCCGAGATAGTGGCGAGGGACCGTGCCGAGGCGGGGTGGGCGCTGGTCGGTGTCCTCGAGCTGTCGAAACCGGTCCGGTTCGACGATGAACCGGTGGGCGAGGGCCACGACCGCCAGGGCGACGAGGGCGAGGGCGAAAACCGGGCGGAACGACACGTCGTCGCCGAGCAGGCCTCGCACCACTGCGAAGCTGCCCGCCCCGACGCCGAACCCGGCAGCGAGCAGAGCCACCGCCCTACTGCGGTCGGCCGAGGACGTCTGCTCGGCGGTGCTGGTGAGGGCCACGGCGTTGGCGGCGGTGAGGAGTGGTCGGCTGGCGGCGAAGAGGAGGACGAACCACCAGTAGCCGGGACTGAGCGAGCTGACGGCGACGATGACGAGACCCAGGGAGGCGAACCCGACGAGGGTGCGGCGCCGTCCGGCTCGGTCGGCCATCCCGGCGAGGGGGAGACTGAGCAACGACGAGAGCCGGATGATGGCGAGACCGAGTCCGAGCACGGTGCCCGACAATCCCGCCTGTTCGGCGAGGGTGAGGTCGTCGCCGTCGGTGACCTCACCGAAGGTGGCGGCGACATCGGCAAGGGCGGCCACCGCGCCGAACTGCCCGAATCCCGCCGCGGCACCCACGAGGGCGAGGCCGAGGACCGGAGGGTCGGTCCACCGGTACAGGCGTGGGGGAGGAGTGGGGGAGAGGGGACGGTTCGCCATCGCTCCGCCGGACCGTAGCGTGCGACTGGGTCCGTCGGGCCCCTGGTTCAGGGCGAGGGCCGCGTCCCGGTGGGTTCCACGCGGCACCCACCGCCGGTGCGCTCGGCTTGACGGACCAACCACAGGCCTCGGCCCGTGCCGGCGACCCACACCGCGGTGACGATGACCCCGGCGACCACGGCGTGGTCGCGCACGAGGGCGCCGAGGGCGGTTCCGCCGAGGACGACGGCGAGGAAACCGAGGGTGAGCGGGAGGTGGCACGGACAGGCGAGGAACGACAGGACGAGCCACACCCGGCCGCGCTTCTCGAGGTCGGTGGCGGTGATCGGTGTCGGGGCCTGCTGGAGGTCCATGTCGCCAGTATACCCCACGGGGTATTAGTGCGCGGCCGCGGTGGTTCACAGGAGTGTGACGGTTCCCGAGAGGAGAGGAGTGGCCGGTAGCCTGGCCCCATGTCCGCCCCGACTCCCGACGCGACCTTCTCCGCCCGGCTCGACCGGGTCCGCTCCACCATGGAGGCGGCCGATCTCGACGTCCTGATGCTGTCGGTGGGCGCCGACCTCCCGTGGCTCACCGGCTATCACGCCATGGCCCTCGAGCGTTTGACGATGCTCGTCGTGCCCCGCGACGGCGACGCCACCATGCTCGTGCCCCGACTCGAGGTGCCGCGAGTGGTCCCCCGCCCCGACGTGTTCGCCGTCGAGGGGTGGGACGAGACCGACGACCCGATCGCCCGGGTGGTCGAGCTCGCCGGCCCGGCCCGGTCGGTCGCCATCGGCGACCAGACCTGGGCGCGCTTCGTCGTCGACCTGATGCCGCACTTCGGGCAGGCCACCTGGCGCCGGGGCAGCGATGTGCTCGGCCCGTTGCGGGCGGTCAAGGACGCTCCCGAGATCGCCGCCCTGCGCAGGGCGGCCGAGGCCGTCGATCGGGTGGCCGCCGAGCTCCAGGGTGGCCAGATCCCCGTCATCGGTCGCACCGAGGCCGAGGTGTCCGCCGATCTCGGCCGACGAATCCTCGCCGAGGGGCACGAGAAGGTGAACTTCGCCATCGTCGCCGCCGGCGCCAACGCGTCGAGCCCCCATCACCATCCCGGGTCACGGGTCATCGAACCCGGTGAGATCATCCTGTGCGACTTCGGCGGGACCCTCGTCGAGGACGATGGCGTCGGCTACTGCTCGGACATCTCCCGCTGCGTCTACACCGGTGAGCCTCCCGCGGAGTTCCGCGAGCTGTGGGACGTCCTCCAGGATGCCCAGGCCCGAGCGGTGGAGGCGGCCACCGTCGGCACGCCGGCCGAAGCGGTCGACGCCGTGGCTCGCGACCTCATCGCGGCCGGCGGCTACGACGGCTACTTCATCCACCGGATCGGCCACGGCATCGGCGTCGAGGCCCACGAGGACCCCTACCTGGTCGCCGGCAACGACGTGCCGCTCGTCGCCGGCAACGCCTTCTCGGTCGAGCCGGGCATCTACGTGCCCGGCCGCTGGGGGGCTCGCATCGAGGACATCGTCGTCGCCACCGACGACGGCCCGATGCCGCTCAACCGGGCGAGCCACGACCTCGCCGTGGTCGACGCATGAACCGGTGATCGCGCTCGACGCCGCCACGGTCCTGTTGCAGTGGGCCGTCGGCGGGCTCGCCTTCTTGTGGGTGACCACTCGCCGCCGTGAGGTCGGCATCGGCTACGGCTGGTTGATGCGCGGCACCTACGGCCTCATGGCGCTCCTCGCGCTGGGCATCGGGTTGCGCTTCGGCGACGCGGTGCCAGTGCGCGACGCGTCGGCCGCCCTGGTGGTGGTGGCAACAACGGTGGCGTTGGTGGTGTCGGTCCAGCGACGCCGCGCCGGGGTCGCGGGCCAACGCCAGCTCGCCGAGTCACGATCGGCCCGGGTGGCGGCGATGACCGGCATCGAGCGCGCCGCTGAGGAGAAGGACGCCGACACCCCGGAGTTCCCCCCGGTGCTCGACCTGGTGGCTCCGGTCATCGGCATCGTCGGTCTCGTGGCAGGTGGGATCGCCGCCGGCGAACCGGTGGCGCTGTCGGTCGCACGGATCGTGGTCGGCGCCGCCTTCTTGGGCGCGGTGTCCGATGCCATGCTCCTCGGCCACTGGTACCTCGTCCAGCCCGGCCTCGCCCGGTCGCCCCTGCTCGAGCTCATCCGCTGGACCGGCTGGATCTGGCCGGTGCACCTCGCGGTCTTTCTGTGGCCGACCGGGATGATCTCGGCCCTCACCGGCGACATCGACGACGGCTACGGCGGGTTGCTCGGCTGGTTCTGGGCGGCGTGTGCCATCACCACCGGTGGGCTGGTGGTGGTGACCCTGGCCGCGTTGCGAGAGCGTCAGTACTCCGCGGTGATGGCCGCCACCGGGCTGTTGTACCTGGCGATCCTCACCGCCTTCGGCCAGGACCTCGTCGCCCGGGCCATCCTCGCTCCCTGACCGGGGACGCGTCGACGCGACCGCCAGCTAGAATCTGCATCCAGAAATCTGGTGTGCTCGGGACCTTCGACTCTTCCGGAACGAGGAGCCAGGTGATGGGATCGACCAGAGTCGTCGACAGAGGAGATCGAGCCATGTACGAGCGAGAGGCCAGGGTTGGCCAGGTGATGGTCCCCACCGATCTGAGCGGACGTGTTGACCCCCAGGACCAGTCACTCGAGCGGGAGCTGATCGCCCTGCTGAGCGAGCACGGCCCGCGAGAAGGCGCTGCGCTCAGCAGCTACCAACGGTTGATCGACGATGTCGAGGACGAAGGCATCCGCTACCTGATGTCGATGATCCTCGACGACGAGCGCCGTCATCACCGGATCATCGACGAGATGCTCAACACGATCCAGAGTTTCGTCTGGGAGGTCGACGTCACGCCGTCCACCCCATCGGTCCGGCGCGGGTCGATGCCCGAGGTCCACGCCCGCACCCTCGAGCTGTTGGCACTGGAGCGGGAGGACGCAAAGGAACTCCGCGCTCTGCGACGCGCCTTGCGGTCGGGGCGGGCCTATCCGGTCCACGGTCTTCTGGTGGAGATGATGGAGCAGGACACGGCCAAGCACATCGCCATTCTCGAGTTCATCGCTGATCGAACCAAGCCCTGATGACGGCGCCCCTCCCGTGCTGCACCTAGAATCACGTTCCCACTGGGTACGAGAAGGGACGAGTGCATGCGACAGATCGTCGTCGGTTTCGCCGACGTGGAGACGGCACATCGAGTCACCCGGGAGGCGGTCGGACTCGCGGTTCTGACAGGGGCGGCTCTTCACGTGGTCACCGCCATCGACGAGGACACCCGCACCGTCGTGGAAGTCGGGTCGGACTCGTGGGAGATCGGCACGGTCGACGCCGCCGAGCGGGCAATCCACGAGTTCATGCAGGGGCTCCCGAACCGAATCGACTACACCCTCTCGGCGATCGAGGGGAAGCCGGCAGAGGTCCTCATCGAGGAGGCCAAGCGGCTGGACGCCGACCTCATCGTCGTCGGCAACGTGAGGATGCAGGGAGCGGGCCGAGTTCTCGGCTCGGTGGGGAGTGGGGTTGCCCACCACGCTCCCTGCAACGTTCTCATCGTGAAGTCGAAATGACCGATACCGGTATCGCGGGCTGCGGGAGAATCCGGCGCCGCCCTCGGTGAGGATATAGACTCAGATTCCAGTTATAGGAGTCTGAGGAGGGCCGGAGTGTCCGAACGTTGCGTGTTCGACCACGTCGCCATCGGCGTGCGCAGCTGGCAAGACGGGTTCCCCGTCCTCATAGACCAGCTGGGTGGCAGATGGTCGCGCGGGGGAGTGGCGGGAGACTTCGCCCCGTGTCAGCTCGACTACGCCGACGAGATGAAGGTAGAGCTGCTGCAGCCAGGGGAGATTCCGGGCTTCGTCGAGCGATTCCTCGAACGGAACGGTCCGGGCGCCCACCATCTCACCTGGCACGTCCCCGATCTCGACGCGTTCATCGACGGTTGTGGTGCTCTTGGGCTGGAGGTGCTGCCCGATCACCTCGACCTGCCCGGTCGTCGGGAGGCTTTCGTCCATCCCCGGGTGAGTGGATTCGGGACCTTGCTCCAGGCCATCGAGAGCGCCGACCTGTACGGGGCCCCCCAACCGTGGCCGTCCGACATCCCCCCTCCGACCGTGGAGACCCGGGCCCTGATGTGGGTCGCGCTCGGCGTGCCCGACCTGGCGTTGGCCCGCGCTCTGTTCGAGGGCGTTCTCGACGGTCGGACAGTGGCCGAGGGCGCCGGGTGGTCATTGATCACCTGGGAGCCCGGGCGGCGGCTCCTCGTGCTCGATGCCGACGCCCACACCGCCGGACTCGCCGGAGTGCACCACCTGTTGTTCGGTCCGGCCAACGGGGCCACTCCCGAGGTGAAGACCATCCTCGACTCGGTGGCTGTCGAGGCGATCGAGCACAACGGAGTCCGGTCGGTCATTCTCGACGGCGAGGAACCGAGCGGGGTCGGGCCGGCGTGACGGCTGCCGAGACGGCCAGTGGCAGCGATGAGGACGAGGGGGCCGGCGTGACAGCTCCGGAGCAGGCCGAACGATCCGACGGTGCGGTGGCCCTGTTCCGCATTCGTGACTTCCGGCGGTACTGGTTCGCGTCGGCGTCCTTCGGAGTCGGCATATGGGCCTACATCACCGCGATGGGATGGACGGCGCTCGAACTGACCGACTCACCGTTCGCGGTGAGCCTGGTCAACGTCGTCTACTTCATGCCCATGTTCCTCTTCGCCGTGCCGGCCGGTGTCCTCGCCGACGTGGTCGACCGCCGGCGCCTGGCGATGGTCTCCCGGGCCATCTCGGCGGTCGTCGCCGGCGCCCTGGGGCTCATGGCGGGCGCGGGCCACCTCACCTACGGCTGGTTGCTCGTCGTCTCCTTCATCATCGGGGCGAGCATCGTCTCGGAGCTGTCCGCTCGGCAGGCCTACGTCGCCCAGATCGTCCCGTCGACCATGATCAGCAACGCCTTCGCGCTGACGGCCTTCCAGGGCGGGATCGCCCGGGTCGTCGGTCCTCTGATCGGCGGGTGGACCATCGCCCGATGGGGGGATGCCGGTGGCTACTGGTTCTTCGCGATGACCAGCGTGGTGTTCGTCTGGTTTTTCTATCGCATCAGCGTGTCCGGTCAGCCTCCCAAGCGGGAAGGCCGAGCGCGCTTTCGCAACGAGCTGATCTCGGGCTTCAGCTATCTCCAGGGAGATCGCAACGCTGCATCGGTGGTGGCGACGAGTGTCCTCTGCGGTGCGGTGGGTTGGGTGTATCTCGCCATGATGCCGATGGTCGCCCGCGACGTCTTGGGGGGAGATTCGGTCGTGCTCGGCATCCTCGGGATGGCGGTGGGCCTCGGCTCGGTGCCGAGCTCCATCTACCTGTCGACGCGTCGACGAAACGGTGGCGAGGGGCGCCTGTATGTCGGCGGTCTGTTCCTCTGGGCGACCGGCATCGCCGGGTTCGGTCTCGCCCAGACCCAGACCCAGGCCGTCGTGATGCTCTTCCTCTCGGGCATCGGCTTCACCGCCCACACGGTTCTCGCCCAGACGCTCATCATCAAGCTCGTCCCCGCCGACTTCCACGGTCGTGTCCTCGGGCTCCTGGGACTCACCTGGGGTGCGAACATCGTCGGAACCCTCACCGCCGGGGCACTCGCCGAGACCCTGGGAGTCGGAACCGTCGTCGTTGCGTCAGCGTGTGTGATCGTTCTCGTGACCGGCACCGTGCTGACGTTCAATCGGAACCTGGTGCGCGTCTGACGTCCGCACCGGAGAGGCCACGGTCACTCCCGGGCCCAGTCGTCGACGAACCCCGGCATCGCCGAGGCGCGGCTCTCGAAGAGGGGCTCTCGCTTCTCCCGGAACGCGGCCACGCCCTCCTTGCCGTCGCCGATGCTCGTGTAGAACACGGCCAGCGACTCGATCTCGTGGGCGGCCCGCGGGTGGGGGAGGGCGGCGTTGCGGTAGAGCATCTGGCGACTGAGCGCGGTCGCGACCGCCGACCGCCCACCCACGAAGCGTCGCGCCAGGTGGTGGGCGCTCGGTAGGAGCTCTGACGGTTCGACCACCTCGCGCAGCAGGCCACCTCGTCGGGCCTCGTCGGGCGAGAGGATCTCGGCGGTGTACACCCACTCGAGGGCCTGGGCCAACCCCACCAGGCGGGGCAGGAACCAGGTCGAACACGCTTCGGGTGTGATGCCG
>SKKL01000089.1 GCA_007121465.1 Acidimicrobiales bacterium
ACTCCCGTGGCCCGCCCGTGAGGCGTTCGAGGGCGGCGAGGAGCGGGGCCATGTCCCGACTGGTCGGCACCACCTCGTCGGCCTCGGACGCGCCCGCTTCGAGGTCCGACGAGCGGACCGAGGACACGCACACCGGCACCTCCGGATAGAGCTCTCGGTGCTGGTGGAGGATCTCCTGACCGGTGTCGTCCATCACGAGCGAGACCACGACCGCGTCGGCTCCCTCGGCGAGGGGGCACGGCTCACCGTCGAGGTGCGGGCACCGACCTCCGGGGCCTCGACGCGGGCCCGGACACGCCAGGACCTGGTAGCCGGCCCGCGTCGCAGCCTCCTCGGCATGCCAGCGTCCGCCGGGCACCTCGACCAGGATCCGGGGCCGGTCATGGGGTCCCGGCCACGTGGGGATCCGGCCGCGGGTACCGATGACCATTCGCACGGTGTTCCAGTCGGGGTGGTCCATGACGGCGAAGCCACGGGCGTCGAGCAGCGACATCATCGTGCGGTTCTCGACCAGGACATCGGCCTCGAGGGTCTCGACACCCCGCTCGGCGGCGGCCTCGACCAGCGCGTCGAGCACGTAGTGGCCGAGCCAGCCCCGCCAGGTGGGGTCGACGGTGATCGCCAGCTCGCCGCTGCCGTCGGGCAACAGGACATACCCCGCGTCGGCCACGATCGTGACGTCGCCGTCGGTGCCGCCGGTCGGGTCGTCGATCACCGCCGCGATGAGGCCGACCCCGTCGTCGCGGGTGCGGGTGTACCACCGTTCGAGGAAACCCATCGGCGGAGTGCCCGCACTGAAGAACCGTCGGCGGCGGTCCTCGGGCGAGAGCCGCCCGTAGAGGCGGGCGAGCGCGGGCAGGTCAGCCTCCGACATGGCCCGAACCACGAGGGTGCCGTGACCGGACAGATCGACGCTGCGCATCGGTTCCACACCCTCAGCCTCCCCCATCCATCCGAGGTCGACCAGGGTCGTGGGTCCCGACCCTTCCGGATCAGTCCGAGCGGAACCCGAAACTGCCGCTCTCCACGATCGCCTTGCTCCACGGCCGCACCAGGGTCCGCAGACGATCGCATCCCTCCGAGCCGAGGTGCTGCCAGGGGGCCAGGGCCAGTTCGTCGGTGCGATCCTCGACGTGCTGTCGATGGGCTCGTCCCGCGTCGGTGAGCTGGCCGTCGGAGGTGACGAGGCCGCGGTCGGCCAGTGCCTCCACCGCCGACTCCCAGGCCTCGTCGCTCCAGCCGCGGGTGGCGGCCAGGGTGCGGGCGGGCACATCGCCGGTGGCCGCGTGGACCACGAGGGCTTGGCACCCGTCGAGCCCTTCGGCGCACAGGCAGGCGACGTGTCCGTCGCCCCGGAACTCGCGGAGCAGGGTGATGGCGTGCCACAGCACCAGGTGGGGCGGCTCGGGCCAGTCGAGAGCGGCGTGACCTCCGTAGAGGGGTCGGCCGGGGGCGATGCACGCCTCGGCGGCGGTGCGGGCCAACTCGGCCGCCTCGACCATCTCGGGCGAGTCGACGACGTCTGCGAGCACCCCACGAAGGGCACGGTCGATGGCCTCGAGGCGAGCGGCGACCCACTCGGCGGGCGCTCCCCGCTCCCAGGCCAGAGGAATCGCCTCGTGCACGAGGCGCGGATCGAAGTTGAAGAAGGTGGCGACCACCACCTCGGCGGGAACCGCGCCCATCGGCGCCGCTCGGGAGGCGAAGTAGCCACCTTGGCCCTCGATGCCGAACCGGTCGTAGGCGGCCGGAGCCTCGGGGGTGAAGTAGATGAACCCGTGGTAGGGCTCGAGCGTTCGCCACATCTTGCGGGCCATGACGGAATCCATGGCCGCACCCTAGGTGGCCATCGGCCGGTGCGCGAGGTCCGGGGAATGCGGGACCTTCGCCCCTGCCGCCCGAGCGGCGCCTCAGCGTTCAATGGTGCACAGGAGGCGAACCATGACCGAACGAGGCCACGTGCCACCCGAACTCGTCGACTACGACGCCGAACGATCGCGGTTCTCGTGGGACGCGGCGCAGGCGCAACTCGACGGCCTGCCGGGCGGGCGCGGACTGAACATCGCCCACGAGGCGGTCGACCGCCACGTCGCCCACGGCCGCGGCGACGTCGTCGCTCTCCGCTGGTTGGGAAAGGACGGATCGCGCCGGGACATCACCTACACGGAGCTGTCCGAGTCCAGCGCCCAGTGGGCCAACGCTCTCGACACGCTCGGCGTGGCACCCGGCGACACCGTCTTCACCCTCCTCGGTCGGGTACCCGAGCTGTACGTGACCGTCATCGGCGCGCTCAAGCACCGCAACGTGGTCAGCCCACTGTTCTCGGTGTTCGGTCCCGAACCCATCCGCCAACGCCTCGAACTCGGACACGGACGAGTGCTCGTCACCACCGAGACGCTGTACCGGCGGCGCATCGCCGCCATGCGAGCCGACCTACCCGAGCTCGACCACGTCGTGATCGTCGGCGACGACCCCGCACCCGACGGCACGGTGCACTTCGACGACCTGATCGCCGCAGCCGACGACGCCTGGACGATCCCGCCCACCGACCCCGAGGACCGGTCGCTGCTGCACTTCACCAGCGGCACCACCGGCACACCGAAGGGCGCGGTCCACGTTCACGGCGCGGTGGTCGCCCACCTGACGACCAGCCACTACGCCCTCGACCTGCATCCGGGCGACGTGTACTGGTGCACCGCTGATCCCGGCTGGGTCACCGGCACCAGCTACGGGATCGTCGCTCCCCTCGTGCACGGCGTGACCAGCATCGTCGACGAGGGCGACTTCGAGGCCGGCCGCTGGTACGACCTCCTCGAATCCGAACGGGTGAACGTCTGGTACACCGCCCCCACCGCGATCCGGATGCTGATGCGGGCCGGACCGGACGAGGCCGCGGCCCGTGACCTGACGGCGCTTCGGCTGGTGGCCAGCGTCGGCGAACCCCTCAACCCCGAGGCGGTGACCTGGGGCGAGGCCCACCTCGGCCTGCCCATCCACGACAACTGGTGGCAGACCGAGACCGGCGGGATCATGATCGCCAACTTCCGGGGCACCCCGATCCGGCCCGGATCGATGGGCCGTCCCCTCCCCGGCATCGACGCCGCCCTCCTCGAACGCGACCCCAAAGGGGCGATCGTGCTCGACGACGAGGGCGCTCCGGTCGTGGTCACCGAACCCGACCGCGAGGGTGAGCTGGCCCTCCGGGTGGGCTGGCCGTCGATGTTCCGCGGCTACCTCGGCCAACCCGAGCGCTACGAGGCGTGCTTCGTCGGCGACTGGTACCGCTCCGGGGACCTGGCCCGCCGCGACGCCGACGGCTACTTCTGGTTCCTCGGCCGAGCCGACGACGTCATCAAGTCCGCCGGGCACCTGATCGGCCCCTTCGAGGTGGAGAGCGCCCTCATCGAACATCCCGCCGTCTACCAAGCGGGAGTGATCGGGGTGCCCGACCCGATGGCCGGCGAGGTGGTGAAGGCCTTCGTCGCCCTCCGCCCCGGGCACGAACCGAACGACGACCTGCGGCTCGAGCTGATCGGGTTCGCCCGCAAGAAGCTGGGCCCGGCGGTGGCGCCCCGCGACATCGCGTTCGACCAGCACCTGCCGGTCACCAAGAGTGGAAAGATCATGCGCCGCGTGCTCAAGGCCCGAGAGCTGGGCCTCGACGAAGGCGACCTGTCAACGCTGGAGGAGACGAGCTGATGGCTGTGGCCGACGCGGGTACCCGCCTCGAGATGCTGCGCGACATGGTGCGCATCCGCACGATGGAGGAACGGTGCGCCGAGCTGTACACCGAGACCAAGATCCGCGGCTTCCTCCACCTCTACATCGGTGAAGAGGCCGTGGCGGTCGGCGTGATCCACCACCTCGGACCCGACGACGCGGTGGTCGGAACCTACCGAGAGCACGGCCACGCGCTGGTGCGCGGGGTGTCGGCAAACTCGATCATGGCCGAGATGTTCGGCCGCTACGAGGGGTGCAGCAAGGGCCGAGGTGGTTCCATGCACCTGTTCGACGCGGCGACCCGCTTCTACGGCGGCAACGCCATCGTCGGCGCCGGGCTCCCCCTCGCGGTCGGGCTCGCGTTGGCCGACAAGATGCAGGGCCGCAAGGCCGTCACCGTCTGCTTCTTCGGTGAGGGGGCGATGGCCGAGGGCGAGTTCCACGAGTCGATGAACCTGGCCGCTCTCTGGGACCTGCCGGTGCTGTTCTGCTGCGAGAACAACCTGTACGCGATGGGCACGGCTCTCGACCGGTCCGAGTCGGTGATCGACATGGCCCTCAAGGCCGCCGGGTACGCCATGCCGTCCTGGGCCGTCGACGGGATGGACGTCGACGCAGTGTGGGACGCCGCCGCCAGCGCCACCGGAGCGATCCGGGCCGGGGGCGGGCCGCAGTTCCTCGAGATGCGCACCTACCGGTTCCGGGCCCACTCGATGTTCGACCCGGAGCGCTACCGGGACAAGGCCGAGGTGGCGCACTGGCGCGAGCGCGACCCGATCGACACGTTCGCCGCCCGGCTGCGTACCGAGGGGATCCTCGATGACGACACGTGGGCCGAGATCACCCGCGACGCCGAGGCCGAGGTCGACGAGGCGGTCGCCTTCGCCGAAGCCGGAACCCTGGAACCCATCGACCAGCTCACCCGCTGGGTGACGACCGACCCTGAGGAGGCGACCTCGTGACCACCTCCACATCCACCGGCCTGATCACCTACCGAGAAGCGATGCGGACCGCGCTGGCCGAGGCGCTGCGCGACGACGAACGGGTCTTCCTCATGGGCGAGGACATCGGCCGCTACGGCGGCACCTTCGCCGTCACCCTCGGGTTGATCGAGGAGTTCGGCCCCGACCGGGTGCGCGACACCCCGCTCGCCGAGTCGGGTTTCGTCGGGGCAGGCATCGGCGCCGCGCTCGGCGGGATGCGTCCGGTGGTCGAGGTCATGACGGTCAACTTCGCTCTGTTGGCCCTCGACCAGATCATCAACACGGCGGCCACGCTGTTGCACATGTCCGGCGGGCAGTTCAACGTGCCCGTGGTGATCCGGATGACCACCGGCGCCGGCCGTCAGCTCGCCGCCCAGCACTCTCACAGCTTCGAAGGCTGGTTCGCCCACGTGCCGGGAATGCGGGTCCTCGCTCCGGCCACCGTGGAGGACGCCCGGTGGATGCTGCGCCCCGCCATCGACGATCCCGACCCGGTGATCATCGTCGAGCACGGCACCCTCTACGGGGCCAAGGGTGACCCCGGCTCCGGTCCGGTCGACATCGACCACGCGGCGGTGCGACGCCCGGGTTCGGACATCACCCTCATCACCTACGGCGGCACCCTCCCGATGACCCTGGAGGCGGCCGAGGCGTTGGCCGCCGACGGGATCGACGCCGAGGTCATCGACCTGCGGACCCTGCGTCCCCTCGACGAGGCGACGTTCCTCGAGTCGGTCGCCCGCACCCACCGGGCAGTGGTGGTCGACGAAGGCTGGCGGAGCGGATCGCTGGCCGCCGAGATCTCGGCCCGGATCACCGAAGGTTGCTTCTACGACCTCGATGCCCCGGTGGGACGGGTGTGCAGCGCCGAAGTGCCCATGCCCTACGCGGCCCACATGGAGACCGCAGCCCGACCGTCGGTCGACCAGGTGGTCGCCGCCGCACGAGAGGCGGTGGCTGGCGGTGGCTGAGTTCACGATGCCGTCGCTCGGCGCGGACATGGACAGCGGCACACTGCTCGAGTGGAAGGTCGCGGTCGGCGACACCGTCGCCAAGGGCGACATCGTGGCAGTGGTCGACACCGAGAAGTCCGACATCGAGGTGGAGACGTTCCACGCCGGGGTGATCACCGAACTGCTCGTCGAGGAAGGGACCGAGGTCGAGGTGGGCACCCCGCTCGCCGTCATCGACGACGGAGCCGCTCCGGCACCCCCCGCCGAGACGCACCCCGAGCCCGAGCCAGCGGTCGAACCCACACCCGAGCCGGAACCGGAGCCGGCGGCGGAGCCCGCTCCGCAGGCCGGCGACGCGGCCGAGCGCCCGCCGGTGGTGCACAGCCCCATCGTTCGGCACCTGGCCGAGGAGAGGGGGATCGATCTCTCGACCGTTCAGGGGACCGGACCCGGCGGCGCGGTCACCCGTCGAGATCTCGACGCGGTGGCCGCACCCGCCGACCGGCCGGCCGCCTCGACCGCGGCCTCGGCTCCCACCACCACGCCGCCGCGCCCGACCGAGGACGGATCGCGGGTGCGTTCCTCCCCCCTGGCCCGACGCCGGGCCGACGAGCTCGGAGTCGACCTCGGCTCGGTCACCGGCAGCGGCCCCGACGGAGCGGTCACCATCGCCGACGTCGAGGCAGCCGCCGGCGAGCTGCCCACCACTCCGGCCCCCGCCTCCCCCGCTCCGGCCCCGACCCCTCCGCCGGAGGAGGCCGCGACCGATCGCAGCGCCACGGTGCGGGCAGCGACCGGTCGGCTGATGGCTCGCTCGAAGCGGGAGATCCCCCACTACTACCTGTCGACCACCATCGATCTGCACGATGCGCTCGAGTGGTTGGAGCGCACCAACCGCGACCGCCCGGTCACCGAGCGGATCCTGCCCGCCGCGCTCCTGCTGCGAGCCGTGGTCGTGGCGCTCGGCGACCAGCCCCGGCTCAACGGGTCGTGGGTCGATGACGAGCTCCGTACCGCCGACCGCGTCGACCTCGGGGTGGGCGTCGCCCTGCGGGGCGGAGGACTCATCGCCCCGGTGATCCCCGCCGCCGACACCCTCGGCCTGGTCGAGACGATGGACGCCCTGCGAGGACTGGTCGGACGGGCCCGATCGGGGCGGCTGAAGGGCTCCGACCTCGGCGAGGCCTCCGTGACCGTCACCAACCTCGGCGACCAAGGAGTCGAGTCGGTCTACGGGGTCATCGCGCCGCCCCAGGTCGCGGTCGTCGGCTTCGGTGCGATCGGCGAGCGGCCGTGGGCGGTCGAAGGCATGTTGACCGTGCGCCGGGTCGTGACCGCCACCCTGTCGGCAGACCATCGGGCAACCGACGGCCACGAGGGCGCCCGCTTCCTGTCCACCCTCGACCAGCTGTTGCACGAACCCGATCGACTCAGCGAAGGGACCCCATCGTGAATCGCGACGAAGCCACAACCGTCATCGCCCAGGGCCTGCGGGGCATCGCCCCCGAGGCGGACCTCGACGAGGTCCGCTCCGACAAGCCTCTACAGGACGAGCTCGATCTCGACTCGATGGACTTCTTGAACCTGATGGTCGCCATCGCCGAGAGCACCGGCATCGAGATCCCCGAACGGGACTATCCGAAGGTCGACACCCTCGACGGTCTGGTCGCCTACCTGGTCGACGCCAGCTGACCCGACTGACCCGCAGGCTCAGCGGCGAGAGACGAGATCGCCGATCGCCTCACAGCGACCATCGCGGATCTCGTCGACCAGCTCGAAGGTGGTGTCGAGGACCATGATCCGGCCCGCCTCCCCGTGGCGCTCCCAGTCGGGGGTCGGCGGGTTCCCCTTCACGAACTCGCTCCACGCGTCCTGGAGGGCGGCGGACACCGACGCGGTCTCGTCGTCGGTCTCGGCGTCGAGGATGGCGATGCCTTCGGGGTGACCGAACAGCAGGGCGAGCTCGGCGCCGTGGGTCGCTCCGAGGCCGAGAGGGTTGCCGGCCGACACGTAGGTGTAGTGATACACGTAGGCCTCGGGCACCTCCCCCGCGAAGCGCAGCGCCGGACAGGTGAACCCGGCGTCGGTGGAGATCGCCTGGTAGCGGGCGAGCTGGGTCTCGAAGGCGTCGGCGGGGTACGCGGCGAGGACGGCCTCGGGGTCATCGACGGTGGCGGCGACGAGGTTGCGGAGCTCCTCCTCGCTCGGTTCGTTGCGTCCGAGCGTGAACAACGTGGCCTCGTCGGCGTTGGAACCGATCAGGAGCGGCACGTCGAGGAGCCCGTCGGCGGCGAGTCGGTAGGCGGTCGCGTCGTAGGTGATGCCGTCGGCCACGAGGGACGACTGAGGCGGCCCGGCGAGGACGTCCTCGACGGGCAGATCGCGAGCACACTCCATGTCGTCACAGCCGACCGAGTCGAGGAACTGCTGTCCGGCCGCACGAGCATCCTCGCCGGCGCGCAGGCCGTCACAGCCGCCGCCGCTGAGGATGCTGGCCTGGTGGAACAGCCCGGCGGAGGCAGGTGAGGCGAGGTGGCCACAGACCGAGAAGCCGCCGGCGGACTCGCCCACGATGGTGACCCGGTCGGGGTCGCCGCCGAAGGAACCCACGTTGCGCTTCACCCACTCGAGCGCCGCGGTCTGATCGGCGAGGCCGTAGTTCGCCCAGCCCGACTCGGCACCTTCGTCGGCCAGTTCGTCGGTGCCGAGGAAGCCGAGGGTGCCCAGCCGGTAGTTCATCGACACGACGACGATGCCGGTGTCGGCGAGCTGGTCACCGATGTAATAGGGCTGGTGGGCCGAGCCGGTGGACAGGCCACCGCCGTGGATCCACACCATCACCGGCAGCCCGTCGGCATCGTCGGGGCTCCACACGTTGAGGGTGAGGCAGTCCTCGTCGGAGTCGGGGATGACGAGGAGCTGGTTGAACAGCGAGTCGGCCGGCTGGGGGCACGAGGCGCCGGGCTCGGTGGCGTCGAGCGGATCATCCCAACCCGGATGGGGTTGAGGGGCCCGCCACCGGTTGTCGCCGGTCGGTGGAGCAGCGAAGGGAATGGCGAGGAACGCCCGGACACCGTCGACGTCGCTGGTGGTGCCGACGACCGGACCGAGGTCGGTGTCGGCCTCGAGCGGATCCCCGGGCTCGGCGGCCGGGGCATCGCTCTCCTCCTCGGTGGTGTCTGCCGGTGCCTCGGTCGTGGCCGGGGTATCGGCATCATCGCCGTCACCATCGTCGTCGCTGCAGGCGACCAGAGTGAGGGCCATCACGGCCAGGAGAGCGAACAGACGTCGTGGCATGCCACCCGTTCTACTCCCGTGAACCCGCAGTTTCCGGCCCCTCCACCGAAATCTCGCGTCTGAGGCACCGCTGGGGTGCA
>SKKL01000082.1 GCA_007121465.1 Acidimicrobiales bacterium
CGACGACGACTGAGGGCCGATGATCGGTTCCGCCTCGGTGCGACAACCTGAGGCGCGAAAGCCGGACGAGGTACGGGTTTCGCGCCCCGAGTTCGATCCACCGACGGAAGGCTGGTGGTCTTCCAAGGCGAGATCGGTCAGCGGCGGGGGAGGAGGCCGATGGCCTCGTGGGCCCGGGTGAGCACCGGGGCGGCCATCTCCCGGGCGCGTTCGGCGCTGATGGCCAGTAGTTCTGCCGTGGCGTCGGGGTCGGCGGCGAGTTCTGCGAACCGGGCCTGGACCGGCGCCAGCAGCTCGATCACCGCTGCCGCGGCGTCGGCCTTGAGCGGGCCGTACTGGGTGTAGTCGCCCGCAACCACCTCAGGGTCGCGATCGGTGCAGGCCCCGAGGATCGACAACAGGTTCGACACGCCCGGCTTGGTCTCGGGGTCGTAGTGGACCTCGGCGTCGTTGTCGGTGACCGCCCGCTTGAACTTCTTCTCGATCGCCTTGGGTTCGTCGAGCATCGACACGGTGCCTTGGGGGGAGTCGGCCGACTTGGACATCTTGTTCGTGGGGGTCTGCAGGTCCATGACCCGGGCGGCTGCCTTGGGGATGGCCGCCTCGGGGACCACGAAGGTGTCGCCGTAGCGGCTGTTGAACCGCATGGCGACGTCGCGGGTGAGCTCGAGGTGCTGTCGCTGGTCGTCACCGACGGGTACCCGGTGGGTGTCGTAGAGGAGGATGTCAGCGGCCATGAGCGCCGGATAGGTGAACAGCGCACCGGACACGAAGTCCCTCCGGTCGCTCTTCTCCTTGAACTGGGTCATGCGACTGAGCTCACCGAAGCTGGCGGTGCACTCCATCAACCACGCCAGCTCGGTGTGGGCGGCGACGTGGCTCTGCACGAACAGGGTGGCGCGCTCGGGGTCGATGCCCGACGCCAGGTACAGGTTCGCGGTCTGGATCGTCCGGGCCCGCAACTCGACCGGGTCCTGGGGCACCGTGATGGCGTGGAGGTCGACGATGCAGAAGATCGAGTCGGCATCGTCCTGCTCACGAGCGAACCGGCGGAGTGCGCCCAGATAGTTGCCGAGCTGGAGATCGCCACTGGGTTGGATGCCGGAGAAGACTCTGACCATGGGCGCTGATGGTACGTGAGCCCGGCACCAGCACCGAACCGAGTTGGCCCGGGTTTCAGTCGGGGTAGCCCTCGGGGTTCTGGGACTGCCAGCGCCACGCGTCGGCGCAGATGGCGTCGAGGGTGTGGTCAGCGGTCCAGCCCAGCTCCTGGTTGGCCTTGGTGGGGTCGGCGTAGGACGCCGCGATGTCGCCCGGGCGTCGGTCGGTGACCTCGTAGGGGATCGGGACTCCTGTGGCACGCTCGAAGGCGGCGATGACCTCGAAGACGCTGCGGCCCTGACCCGTACCGAGGTTCCACACGTGATGACCGCCGACCTCGACCAGGCGGTGGAGCGCCGCGAGGTGCCCGGCGGCCAGGTCGACGACGTGGAGGTAGTCGCGCACGCCGGTGCCGTCGGGCGTGTCGTAGTCGTCGCCGAAGACCGACAGCTTTTCCCGCCGACCGACCGCCACCTGGCTCACGAACGGCAACAGGTTGTTCGGGATCCCCTGGGGGTCTTCGCCGATCCGCCCGGATGGGTGGGCGCCGACCGGGTTGAAGTAACGGAGCGTGGCGATGGCCCAGGAGTCGTCGGCGGCGTGGAGGTCGGCGAGGATCTGTTCGATCATGAACTTCGACCAGCCGTAGGGGTTGGTGGCCGACGTCGGCGCGTCCTCCTTCAAGGGAAGTTGCGGCTCGGGGCCGTACACGGTCGCCGAGGACGAAAAGACCACGGTCCGACAACCCGTCGGCGCGAGCGCCTCGAGCAGGTTGAGGGTCCCGGCGACGTTGGTCCGGTAGTAGCGGAGAGGCTGCGCCACCGACTCGCCCACCGCCTTGAGTCCGGCGAAGTGCACGACCGCTTCGGGACCGGCCTCGGCGACGGCGTCGTCGAGGGAGGCGCGGTCGAGCAGGTCGACCTCGGCCAACTCGGCTCCGCGACCGGCCAACTCGCCGATGCGGCGGACCGCTTCGGGTTTGGAGTTCGAGAAGTCGTCGACGATGACCACCTCGTGGCCCGCCTCGAGCAACAGGACACAGGTGTGGCTGCCGATGTAGCCGGCACCGCCGGTGACGAGGATGCGCATGCACCGACGCTACCTACCCGCGGGGGTAGGATCGCGCCGTGACCGTCGCTGTCCAGACCGAGGTGTTCGAGGGGCCCTTCGACCTCCTCCTCCACCTCATCCTCCGTGAACAGGTCGACCTCTACGAGGTGTCGCTGTCGGCGATCGTCGACGCCTACCTCGTCGAGCTCGAGCGGATGGGCGACCTCGGCCTCGACCTCGACATGGCGACCGAGTTCCTCCTCATCGCGGCGACCCTCGTCGAGCTGAAGGCCCGTCGACTGCTGCCGGACGAGTCCGGCATCGACCTCGACGAGGAGCTGGCCCTGTGGGAGGAGCGCGACCTGTTGCTGTCGCGGCTCCTGGAGTGCAAGACCTTCAAGGACGCCGCCCAGGTGCTGTCCGAGCTCGAAGCCGACGCCGGCCGCAGCCATCCCCGCACCGCCGGTCTCGAGGACCGGTTCGCCGATCTGGCGCCCGACCTGCTCGAGGGGGTCACGCCCCAGCAGCTCCGTGACGCCTTCGTTCGCGCCACCGCTCCCAAGCCGGTGCCCCGGGTCGAGATGGATCACGTCGCCCCGATCCGCCTGAGCGTGGCCGACGCCGTGGAGGAGCTGGTCGACGAACTTCCCCGAGTGGGTCGTATCGGGTTCCGAGCGCTGACCTCGTCACTCGTCGAGCGGTTGGAGGTGGTCGTGCGATTCCTCGCAGTGCTCGAGCTGTTCAAGCAGGGGCTCGTCGACCTCGACCAGCCGACCACCTTCGGCGAGATCGAGATCGTGTGGCTCGGCGACGAGGCACACGACCATGCCGACCTGGCCGCGATCGACGTCTACGACGGATGAGCGAACTCCCTGACGACGCACCGGTGGTCGCCGAGGCCCGCCGGGCCATCGAGGGCGTGCTCATGGTGGCCGACGAACCAGTCGACCCCCAGCTCCTCGCCCAGCTCATCGAGCTCTCCGTCCCTCGGGTCGAGGAGCTCTGTGCCGAGATGGCCGCCGGATACGAGGCCGAGGAGCGGGGATTCGTGCTCGTCCGGGTGGCCGGTGGTTACCGGTTCCAGAGCCACCCGGAGATGGCCCCCTACGTGGAGCGTTTCGTCCTCGACGGTCAAGCGGCCCGCCTGTCGGCAGCCGCCCTCGAGACCCTCGCCATCGTCGCCTACAAGCAGCCGGTGTCGAGGGCTCAGATCGCCGCCATCCGTGGCGTGAGCGTCGACGGCGTGATGCGCACCCTCCAGCAGCGGGGCTACATCGACGAGATCGGTCGTGATCCCGGACCTGGCCAGGCGGTGCTCTTCGGTACCACCCAGCACTTCCTCGAACGCCTCGGCCTCGATTCGCTCGCCGACCTGCCGCCCCTCGGCGACTTCGTGCCTGGCGCCGACGTCGTGGAGGCCCTCGAGCACGGGCTCCGCATCGAGGCCACGCTCCCCGACACCGCCTCGTTGCCCGACACTGCCCCGCCGGCTCCCGAGGGCCCCGACGGGCCGGTCGATCCCGAGGGTCCGACCGGCCCCGACACCTAGGTGGTGGACGACCGCGAGCTGCCCGAGGGCGAGCGTCTCCAGAAGGTCCTCGCCCGGGCCGGAATCGGGAGCCGTCGGGTCTGTGAAGAGATGATCGAGGACGGCCTGGTCACCGTCGACGGCGAGGTGGCGGTGCTCGGACGCCGGGTCGACATCGACCACGATCACATCGAGATCGACGGCATTCCGGTCCCGGTCCGCCCCGGCCTCGTCTACTACCTGCTGAACAAACCGGCCGGTGCCATCTCCACTGCTGCCGACACCCACGGCCGTCCCACCGTGGTCGACCTGGTTCCGGCCGAACCACGAGTGTTCCCGGTCGGGCGCCTCGATGCCGACACCGAGGGTCTGCTGGTGCTGACCAACGACGGCGACCTCACCCACCGGCTCACCCACCCGTCCTTCGGCGTCGACAAGGAGTACCTCGCCCAGGTCGAGGGCACCCCGACCCGAGCCGCCCTCCGGACGCTGCGCGAAGGCGTCGAGCTCGATGACGGGATGACTGCTCCCGCCAAGGTCTCCACCCTCGAGCCGTCGTTGCTGCGCATCACGATCCACGAGGGCCGCAACCGTCAGGTGCGCCGCATGTGCGAAGCGGTCGGCCACCCGGTGGTGCGCTTGGTGCGGACCCGCATCGGCGACCTCACGGATCGGACCCTGGCGCCGGGGGAGTGGCGGACCCTCGAGATCGCCGAGGTGCGGCGGCTGTGGGCCGCCTCGTCCGGCGACGACGAGGCGCCCCGGTAGCATCGGCTCGATGGCACCGACCCCCGAGCGACCGTGACCCCTTCGAATCCCCGCGCCACCATCGTCGGAATCGGCCTGATCGGCGGGTCACTCGCGCTCGCCCTGCGGGAGCGAGGCTGGCGGGTCAGTGCGGTCGACCCGGAACCGGTCCGTCTGGCCCGAGCCCAGGAACTCGGAGCCATCGACGCCGAGGGCTTCGACCCCGAAGCGGACGTCGTCTTCGTCGCCACTCCTGTCGGCCAGATCCCCTCGGCGGTCGCCGAGGCGTTGGCCGCCACCGACGCGGTCGTGACCGACGTCGGCGGCGTGAAGGCCACGGTCGTCGACGCCGTCGACTCCGCGCGGTTCGTGGGAGGGCACCCGATGGCCGGGTCGGAACAGGAGGGGCTGGAGGGAGCCTCCGCCGACCTGTTCGACGGTGCCGTGTGGGTCCTCACCCCCGTCGAGGACACCGATCCCGAGGCCTTCACCCTGGTGCGGTCGATCGTGACGTCCCTCGGCGCTGAGGTCGTCGAGGTCGCTCCCGAACGCCACGACCAACTCGTCGCCGTGGTCTCCCACGTTCCCCATCTCACCGCGGCCGCCCTGATGAGCCTCGCCGCCGGGCGGGCCGAGGAACAGGCGGGCCTCCTCCGGCTGGCGGCGGGAGGCTTCCGCGACATGACCCGCATCGCATCGGGCCACCCCGGGATCTGGCCCGACGTCTGTGTGGCGAACCGTCACGCCATCGTCGGAGCGGTCGACGACCTCGTCACCGCCCTCGGTGGGCTCCGGGACCGGATCGACAACGAGGACCGGTTGGGCCTCTTCGAGATCCTCGCCGATGCCCGGGCAGCCCGGAACTCCCTTCCCACCCGGGCCGTGCGCCCCGGAGACCTGGCCGAGGTCCGGGTGCCGATCACCGACCGCCCGGGCGAGCTGGCGACGATCACCACGTTGTCGACCGAGGTCGAGGTCAACATCTACGACATCGAGATCGATCACAGCGCCGAGGGGCCCAAGGGTGTCCTCGTGCTCATCGTGGACGCCCGCCTCGCCGAGCGTCTCGTCGGCGGCCTCATGGCCAACGGGTACCGGCCATCGTGGAACCCACTCGGATGACCGGCACGCTCCCGATCGTCCCCGCGTCCGGTCCGCTCGACGCCGATGTGGTCGTCCCGGGGTCCAAGAGCCTCACCAACCGGGCGCTGGTGCTGGCGGCGCTGGCCGAGGGGACCAGCACCCTGCGGGGGGCTCTCGTGGCCGACGACACCGAGGCCATGGCCGGAGCGATGAATGCCTTAGGGGCCCGGGTGGTCCTCGACCCCGACGTGTGCAGCGTCACCGGCATCGGCGGGAAACTCGCCCGCGGGCCACTCGAGATCCAGGCTCGACTGTCGGGAACCACCGCCCGCTTCGTGCTTCCGGTCCTCACCCTCGGCCCCGGCCCCTACGTTCTCGACGGTGATCAGCCCCTGCGGGACCGACCCCTCGGCCCCACCATCGAGGCACTGCGGCGCCTGGGTGCCGAGGTGGACGACAGCGACCGGCCCGGACATCTCCCGGTCGTCGTGCGTTCGGGAAGCACCCGAGGTGACGGCGTCGGGGTCGACGGATCGCTGAGCAGCCAGTTCACCTCCGGGTTGCTCCTCGCCGCGGCGGCAATGCCCGACGGACTCGCGGTCGATCTCCTCGGGCCGGTCGTCTCCCGCCCGTACCTCGAGATGACCCTCGCGGTTCTCCGGTCCTTCGGGGTCGATGCCGGAACCGACGGCGAGAGACGGCTCTGGGTCCGACCGGGCGGCCTCGTCGCGGGAGACCATCGGATCGAGCCCGACGCCAGCGGTGCCTCCTACTTCCTCGCCGCTGCCGCCATCTGCGGTGGACGGGTACGGATCCCCGATCTCGGTGCGTCGAGCCTGCAGGGCGACGTGCGCTTCGCCGACGTGATGGCATCGATGGGCGCCGAGGTGCACCAGACCCCCGACAGCACCGAGGTGCGCGGCACCGGTCGCCTGCACGGCGTCGAGGTCGACCTGACCGACATGCCCGACATGGCCCAGACGGTGGCGGCGGTCGCGGTCTTCGCCGACGGGCCGACAACCGTGCGGGGCGTCGAGGTGATCCGTGGACACGAGACCGACCGGATCGCGGCGGTCGTCGCCGAGCTGAGGCGCTGCGGGATCGCCGCTGACGAGCACCCCGACGGGTTCACCATCCATCCAGGGGCTCCACATCCGGCCCGGATCGAGACCTATCGCGATCACCGGATGGCGATGAGCTTCGCACTGCTCGGACTCGCCACGCCGGGAATCGAGATCGCCGATCCGGGGTGTGTGGCGAAGACTTTTCCCGACTTCTTCGACCGACTCGACGCGCTCAGGCTGACTGCGGGTGCCTCGGGGCGATAGGTTCCCCCTCGATGAGAGTGATCGCCCTCGACGGTCCGGCTGGTTCCGGGAAGTCCACCATCGCCCGGCGTCTCGCCGATCGTCTCGACCTCGAGTATCTGGACACCGGGGCGATGTACCGGGGCGTCGCCTTTGCCGCGCTGCGACGCGGCGTCGACCCGTCCGATGCCGACGCGGTGACCCGCATCGCTCGCGATGTGGAGCTCGTGGTCGATGACGGCGGGATCCGTGTCGACGGCTCCGACGCGTCGATCGAGATCCGTGGTCCCGAAGTGACTCGTGCGGTCAGCATCGTCGCCGCCAACCCATCGGTCCGAGCCGAGATGGTGAGCCGACAGCGTGAGTGGGCGCGAACCCGGGGAGGCGGAGTGCTCGAGGGGCGCGACATCGGCACGGTCGTGTTCCCCGATGCTTCCCTGAAGGTGTACCTCACCGCGTCTCCCGAGGTGCGGGCCGCCCGCCGATCCCAGGAGGTCACCGACCTCGACTATCACACCGTCGCCGCCGATCTCGCTCGGCGCGACGCCCTGGATCAAGGGCGGGACTCCGATCCGCTGCGTACAGCCGACGACGCTGTGGTGGTCGATACGACCGACCTCACGATCGACGCCGTCCTCGACCGGATCGTGGAGCTCCTCGATGGCTGAGGTACCCGAGGATCTCGCTCCCCGGCGTTTTTCGCCCGGTCAACGGGCGCTCTACCTGGCGCTGCGCCTCCTGGCGCTCGGGGTCACCAAGGCCTGGTTCCGCATCGATGTCGACGGGATGCGCAACCTGCCTCCCTCCGGTGGCTACATCCTCGCTCCCGCTCACCGGTCCAATCTCGACGCGGTCCTCATCCAGGTGGTGACCCGCCGTCAGCTTCGATTGATGGGCAAGGACTCGCTGTGGAAGGCGGGTCGGTTCTGGGGATGGGTCCTCACCTCGCTCGGCGGGTTCCCCGTCGCCCGCGGCACCGCCGACCGAGCCGCCCTGCGCACCGCCCAGAACCTCCTCGAAGCCGGCGAGCCCGTGGTCCTCTTTCCCGAAGGCACCCGTCAGAGTGGGCCCCGGATCCAGACCCTGTTCGACGGTCCGGCCTTCCTCGCCGCCCGGTGTCAGGTCCCGATCATCCCCGTCGGGATCGGCGGCAGCGAAGCGGCCATGGGCAAGGGAGCCAAGATCCCCCGCCCTCGCAAGGTCACCTTCGTGTTCGGTGCGCCCTTGCTTCCTCCGGCCCCGACCGACACCGGACGGGTGGCCCGACGGCGGGTCCAGGAGCTCACGAGCGAGCTCTACACCGCCGTCCAGGACCAGTTCGATCAGGCTCAGAGCCGTGCCGGTCAGCCGGTCCTCGCCGACCCCGAGGCTTGACAACCGTCGTCAGACCGGGCACGGTGACGTCATGCGCTCTGTCCGCGACCTCCTTCTTCTCGTGTAGGCGAGCACCACATACCGGTGCTCGCCGAACCTCCTGCGCCTCCGGGCCAGGAGGTTTCGTCGTTTTCGGGCCTCGACCGCACTGTCCTCGACCGCACTGTCCCCGACTCGCTGACCCTCTCACCAACTGCCGCATCCCCCGGAAGGAACCGCATGCCCCCCGCACGACCGACTCCGAAGCGAATGCCCTTCGACAAGTACGTGCCCTTCCAGCCCCTCGACCTTCCCGACCGCACCTGGCCGGCGAAGCGGATCGAGGCGGCGCCACAGTGGTGCAGCGTCGACCTTCGTGACGGCAACCAGGCGCTCATCGATCCGATGGACCCCGTCCGCAAGCTGCACATGTTCGAGACGCTGGTGGAGATGGGGTTCACCGAGATCGAGGTGGGCTTTCCCTCGGCATCCCAACCCGACTTCGACTTCGTCCGCCAACTGATCGACGAAGACCGGATCCCCGACGATGTCACGATCCAGGTCCTGACCCAGTGCCGCCCCGAGTTGATCGAGCGGACCTACGAGGCGATCGCGGGGTCTCGCCAGGCGATCGTTCACTTCTACAACTCCACGTCGGTCCTCCAGCGTCGGGTCGTGTTCGGCCTCGACCGGGCCGGGGTCACCGAGATAGCGGTCAATGCGGCCCGACTGTGTCGCAAGTTGGAGGACACGGTCCCCGAGACGTCCGTCCGCTACGAGTACTCACCCGAGAGCTTCACCGGGACCGAGCCCGACTACGGCATCGAGATCTGCGCGGCGGTGATGGAGGCCATCGAGCC
>SKKL01000205.1 GCA_007121465.1 Acidimicrobiales bacterium
CGCCCCGCTCAGTCGTCGGCCCAGGCCTTGACCTTCTCGAGCACCTCGATCGGATCCGAGCCGACCGGCTGGACCGACAGGGCGGTCACCCCCGACGCCTTGTAGGCCGCCACCTGGTCGCGCACGAATCCCTCGTCGCCGAAGAGCGATACCTCGCGGAGGAAGTCCTCGGGGATCACTGCGGCCGCCTCGTCCTTCTTCCCGTCGAGGTACAGGTCCTGGATCTTCTCCGCCTCGGCCTCGTACCCGTAGCGGCAGAACAGGTCGTTGTAGAAGTTCTTCTCGCGAGAGCCCATCCCCCCGACGTAGAGCGCGACCATCGGGCGGTTGGCGTCGCGCACCTTGCGGGCGGTGTCCTCGTCGCCGAAACCGATGGCGCCACCGGCCACGATCTGGAGAGGACCGAGTTCGGGGTCACGCTTGGCGAAACCGGCGGCGAGGTCGTCGCCCCACACGTCCGACGCCTTGGTCGGGTGGTAGAAGATCGGCAGCCACCCATCGGCCACCTCGGCGGTCATCGCCACGTTCTTCGGTCCGAGCGACGCCACGTAGATCGGGATGTCGGCCCGGCGGGGGTGCGTGATGATCTTGAGGGCCTTGCCGAGTCCGGTGCCCTGCTCGGGCGGGAGCGGCAGCGTGTAGGCCTTGCCCTGGTACTCGACCCGCTCACGACGCCACACCTGCCGACAGATCTCGACGATCTCGCGGGTTCGGGTGAGCGGCCGGTCGTAGGGCACGCCGTGGAACCCTTCGATCACCTGGGGGCCCGAGGCGCCGAGGCCGAGAACCGCACGACCGCCGGAGATCTCGTCGAGACCGGCCGCCGTCATCGCCAGGAGGGTCGGGGTGCGGGTGTAGATGGGCAGGATGCCCGACGCGATCTCGATCGTCTCGGTCTTGGCCGCCAGGTAGCCCATGAGGGTCACAGCGTCGTTGCCGTAGGCCTCGGCGACCCACACCATGTCGACGCCGACCTTCTCGAAGGCCTGAACCTGCTCGACGGCCTCGTGGAACCCGCCTGCGTAGCTGAGGGACATGGAGAGCTTCATGAGTGGACCCTTCGACGATCGACAGTGCAGGAACTGTGGCCGAGGTCACCGGCCCATCGCAAGCCGTACGGCGTACACCCGTGGCTCAGCGCGTGACGGACGGCATGCTGGACGGGCACGGACCCCTGTCGCCCATCCCGGAGGATCACCGTGGCCGTCACCTCGCACATGCTCGAGCTCGGGACCGTCGCCCCCGACTTCGACCTCGCCGATCCGCACGGCACCCGCGTCACCCGAGACGCCGCGGCAGGCGAGCACGGGCTGCTCGTCGCCTTCCTCTGCAACCACTGCCCGTACGTGAAGCACGTCGGCCGCGAGCTCGGGCTGCTCACGCAAAGGTGGGCGAGTCGAGGTCTCGGGATCGTCGGGATCAACGCCAACGACGCCGAGGCCTACCCCGACGACGCTCCCCCGAAGATGCTCGAGGCGGCCCGAGGATGGGGCTGGGACTTCCCGTACCTCATCGACGAGACCCAGCAGGTGGCGGCCGCCTACCGCGCTGCCTGCACGCCCGACTTCTTCCTCTTCGATGCCGATCTGCGGCTGGTCTACCGGGGCCAGATGGACGCCAGCCGACCCGGCTCGGACACCCCAGTGACCGGCCAGGACCTGTCCGGCGCCGTCGACGCGCTCGTCGCCGGCCGCCCTCTGCCCGAGGACCAGGTCCCGTCGATGGGGTGCTCGATCAAGTGGAAGCCCGGCAACGAACCAGCTTGAGCACTACCCTCGGTCCATGGCGGCTTTGGAACTTGCCCTGCGTGTCCTGATCTTCCTGGCCATCGTGATCCCCACGATGGTGTGGCTGATCCGCCGAGCCCGCAACGCTCGGGCGCTGCCCGAGAGCGACGCATCCCGGGCCGGGCACCGCGAGGGGGAGGCGCTCCGAGGCCACATCCATCCGGGCAACTCCGGACCCATCTGATCTGCCCATCACTCGAAGGGGCGCACGTCCCACCAGGGATAGAAGTCGGGCAGGTCGGTGGCGGCGGACATGGTGAAGCTCGGTGAGCGCTTCTCCAGGAAGGCCTCGACACCTTCGCGAACATCGGCCGAGCGACCCATGTAGTCGATGGCCCGCGAGTCGACCTTGTGGGCCTCCATCGGGTGGTCGGCTCCGAGCATCCGCCACATCATCTGCCGGTTGAGCGCGACCGACACCGCCGAGGTGTTGTCGGCGATCTCGGTGGCGAGGGCCCGGGCGGCGTCGAGCAGTTCGCCGTCCGGATGGACGGCGCTCACCAACCCGCCTCGTTGGGCCTCGTCCGCACCGAACACCCGGCCGGTGTGGACCCACTCCGAGGCCTGACCCATGCCGACGAGGCGAGGCAGGAACCAGCTCGAGCAGGCCTCCATGGTGATGCCCCGGCGAGCGAACACGAACCCGAACCGAGCGGACTCGGCGGCGATACGGACATCCATCGGGAGCAGCATGGTCGACCCGACCCCGACGGCCGGTCCGTTGACCGCGGCGATGACCGGCTTGGTGCACTCGTAGATGCGCAGCACCACCTGGCCGCCTCCGTCGCGCCTCACGCCCGCCGAGGTGGACGCCGAACCGGACTCGCCCCGGGCTCCGGCATCGAAGGTGTCACCACCCGCTCCGAGGTCGGCCCCGGCGCAGAACCCTCTCCCCTCCCCGGTCACGATCACCGCTCGGACGTCATCATCCCCGTCTGTCCGATCGAAGGCATCGATCATCTCCGCCTGCATCAGCGGGGTGAAGGCGTTGAGCCGATCCGGTCGCGAGAGGGTGATCGTCGCGATGCGGTCGGCCACCTCGTAGGTGATGTGCTGGTAGTCCACGGTCCCTCCTAGTGTCGGCACCCGACTCTAGGCAGACCCGACCAGTGACCGAGACCCCCGACCCCACTCCCCCGCCCACCTACCGGCGCGACGGCATCGTGCTCGGAGCCGCCGTCGGTCTGTTCGGCATCACCTTCGGCGTGCTCGCCGTCGCCGCCGGGCTGACCGTGGCCCAGACCTCGGCCATGTCGGTCCTCGTGTTCACCGGGGCCTCCCAGTTCGCCGTGGTCGGAATCGTCGCCGCCGGGGGATCGTCGGCCGCGGCTCTCGCCTCGAGCCTGCTGCTCGCCGCCCGGAACGGTATCTACGGGCTGGCCCTGCACCGCCACATCGGCGGCTCCCGTCCCCGCCGGCTCCTCGCCGCCCAGTTCGTGATCGACGAGTCGACCGCGCTCGCTCTCGGCCAGGAGGATCGACGACACACCGAACCCGCCTTCTGGGTGGCGGGCCTGGCGGTGTTCACGTTCTGGAACCTCGGCACCGTCGTCGGCGCCCTCGGCGGCGCCGCCCTCGGCGATCCCGAGGCCTGGGGCCTCGATGCCGCCTTCCCGGCGGGTTTCCTGGTGTTGATGCGGCCGCACATCGCCACCCGGGCCGGCAAGATCGCCGCGGCGAGCGGTGCGCTCATCGCCCTCGTGTCGGTGCCGCTGCTTCCCGCCGGTGCGCCGATCATCGCGGGAGCCCTCGGCGCTGCGGTGGCGTTGCTGGTGGTCGGCCCCACCCCCCACACCGACCGCCCGAGCGACCAGGGCCCGAGCGAACGGGGAGAGCCGACGTGAGCTGGTGGGTGATCATCGCGCTCGCCGGCGGGGCCTACGCGTTCAAGGCGATCGGCCTGCTCGCGTTCGACGCGCGACCACCCTCGCCACGAGTGGTGCGGGCACTGTCGCTGCTCCCCCCTGCGTTGCTCGGAGCGCTGATCATCACCCAGACGGTGGCCGTCGACACCTCGATCGTCCTCGACGCTCGGGCGGCAGGGGTCGGGGCGGGAGCACTCGTCGCGATCGTGTGGCGGCGCGTCCCGTTCCTGATGGTGCTCCTGGTGGCCGCCGGGGTCACCGCACTGGTGCGCGCGGTGACCTGAGGCCGGACCTCAGACGTCGAGGAACTTGCTGACGGCGATACCCGAGCCGACCGCCCCGACGAGACAGCCGACGATGATGATGAACACACTGGTGCCCACGAGCTCTCCGGTGCTGACGACGAACCCCTGGAGGACCTGGAAGGTCTCGGTGTTCTGCAACCAACTGTCGAAGAAGTTGTTGAGGACCACCACCGACCCGACGGCGATGGCGGCTCCGACGATGCCCTGGATGAGCCCTTCGAGCATGAACGGTATTCGGATGAACCAGTTCGTGGCTCCGACGAGCTTCATCACCTCGATCTCGCGACGTCGGGCGAACATGGCCATGCGGATGGTGTTGAGGATGAGCAGTCCCGCGGCGAACAGCAGCACACCGGCGACGATGAGGATGGCAAAGGACATGAGGCGGGAAAGCTGTTGGAGCGTCTGGACGGCTTCGAAGGCGAACACCACCCGGTAAACGCCCGGACGGTTCTCGAACTGCGCGCCGAGCGCGCGGATGGCGTCGGCGTCGGGGTCGATGGGAACCACCCGGAACGACGGCGGCAGGATCTCCGGGGAGACCGCGTCGATCATCTCGGGAGTGCGCTGGAAGAGCTGGACGAACTCGTCGTAGGCCGCCTGCTGGTCGACATAGACGAAGTCCTCGACCGCGGGACTCGAGTCGAGCGCGTCGCGGATGGCCTGTTCCTGGGTGGCCTCGGCTTCCGGGTTCACGAAGATGATGAACTCGATGCCGCCCTCCCAGCGGGCGGTGGCGTTCTGGACGCCCTGGCGCAGCAGCAGGGCGGACCCGACGAGGGACAGCGACACCGCCACGGTGACCATGGAGGCCAAGGTGAGGCTGATGTTGCGGAAGAGGTTCTTCCCGGTCTCGCGGGCGATGTAGTCGACGTTGGCCACGGTGTTCCTGTACGGGGGTCGTGTGCGGGGTGCCGTCCGGCGCTATTCGTAGACGCCGCGGGACTGGTCTCGGATGATGTCGCCGTGCTCGAGCTCGATCACGCGGCGGCGCATCGTGTCGACGATGCCCCGGTCGTGGGTGCACATGACCACCGTGGTCCCGGTGCGATTGATGCGGTCGAGGAGGCGCATGATGCCCACCGAGGTGGTGGGGTCGAGGTTTCCGGTCGGCTCGTCGGCCAGGAGGATCAGCGGCCGGTTGACGAAGGCCCGGGCCACCGACACCCGCTGCTGCTCCCCGCCCGAGAGCTCGTGGGGATAGCGGTGGGCCTTCCCCTCGAGCCCGACGAGCTCGAGGATGGCGGGCACCTGGGTGCGGATCACGTGCTTGGGCTGGCCGATGACCTCGAGGGCGAAGGCGACGTTCTCCTGGACGGTCTTGGACATCAACAGTTTGAAGTCCTGGAAGACGCACCCGATGTTGCGACGGAGATACGGGATCTTCCAGTTCGACAGCTGGCCGATGTCCTTGCCGGCCACGTAGATGCTGCCCTCTTCGGGAGTCTCTTCGCGGTTGAGCAGACGGATGAAGGTCGACTTCCCCGAACCGGAGGCACCGACGAGGAAGACGAACTCACCCTTGTTGATGTCGACGCTGGCATTGCGCAGCGCCACGACCTCGCCACCGTACTTCTTGGTGACGTTCTCCAGCTTGATCACAGGGGCAGGTCTCCAGGGCGATTCCGGACCGACGATATTACGATCACGTTACCGCAGCCGCGCACCCCGACGGTGTCATCCCTTGTCTCGTCGTCTCAGTCCGGTACCACGGGCACGAGCTCGGCGCCCCGTGACCGAAGGTGAGCAGCCGTGCGCTCCCAGGAGTCGGGTGGGGCGGGGACGATGCGGTGCCCGGGGAGCTCGACCTGGGTGGGCAGGTAGGACATCTCCACCACCTCGAACGGACCACCGGGCGGCGCCTCCAAGTGGTAGACGAACAGCACTCCGTCCCGCCGCTCGGGTTGGAGCATGTTCGACAGCTGGTTGCCCACGCTGTAGGTGACCGGGGTACCGCCCACCACCTCGACGGGTTGGATCACGTGGGGATGGTGCCCGATGATCAGATCGATGTCGGACGAGGGGGCAACAGCGGTTGCGACGTCGAGCTGATAGCGGTTCGGCTCGTGGACGTACTCGTCGCCCCAGTGCAGGCTGAGGACCACCACCTCGGCTCCCTCGGCCCGGGCCCGAGCGGCGTCGTCGAGGATGGTGGCGATGTCGATGAGGTTCGAGCGCCAGTCCTCCCCCACCGGTGGCCTCAGCCCGTTGTAGCCGTAGGTGTAGGACAGGTGGGCGACTCGAGTACCCCGCACCTCGTAGGTGGTGATCTCGTCGGCCTCGTCGGGGCTCCGAGCCGCTCCGGCGTGGCCGACCCCCACCCGGTCGAGGTGGCCGAGGGTGTCCTCGATCCCGGTGACGCCCCGGTCGAGGACGTGGTTCGACGCGAACGAACAGCCGTCGTAGCCGGCGCCGGCGATGGCATCGGCGAGCTGGTAGGGCGCCGAGAACATGGGGAAGCTCGCCAGCCGGGAGTTGTCACCCGACAGCGGCACCTCGAGGTGGCACAGCGCCAGGTCGGCTCCGGCCACGTACGGGGTGATCGGCTCGAACATGGGCGAGAAGTCGAAGTCGTCACCCCCTCCCGCGTAGGAGCGGGCCGACTCCCACACCGACTCGTGGATCAGGATGTCACCACTGGCGAGGATGGAGAGGCGGCGCGTCCGGTCGCGAGGAGCGGCCCATCCCACCGAGCGGGCCGGGGGGACCGGCGCCTCGGTGGTGGGGACCACCGACGTGTCGGGCTCGGCGACGGGATCGTGCAGGGCCGCCTCGTCCTCCAGAGCCGCCTCGTCGTCGGCAAGGACGGCGTCGGCGAGGTCGGCCTCGTCTCCCAAGATGGCGGCGTCCTCGGATCCCGCGCAGGCGAGGAGGCTCGCCACCATCACGACGCCGACCACACCGGCACCGAGGTGACGAGCCCTCCGGGTCACTCGTCGCCGGCGGCTTCCCGGCGCCAACGGAGATAAGACTCCATGAACGCCGACAGATCTCCGTCGAGCACGCCGTCGACGTTGCCGACCTCGAACTCGGTGCGCAGGTCCTTGACCATCTGGTACGGGTGGAGCACGTAGGAGCGGATCTGGCTCCCCCACCCGACCTCACGCTGCTCTCCGGCGATGGCCGCCAGCTCGGCTTCGCGCTTCTCGCGCTCGAGATCAGCCAGCTTGGCCGCCATCATCTGCATGGCCCGATCCTTGTTCTGGTGCTGGCTCCGCTCGTTCTGACAGGACGTGACGAGCCCGGTGGGGATGTGGGTGAGACGTACCGCCGAATCGGTGACGTTCACGTGCTGGCCGCCCGCCCCCGACGAGCGGAACGTGTCGACGCGCAGGTCCTTCTCGTCGATCTCGATCTCGATCTCGCCCTGGTCGAGGAACGGGACCACCGAGAACGAGGCGAAGGCGGTGTGCCTCCGGGCGGCTGAATCGAACGGCGAGATGCGCACCAGCCGGTGCACTCCCCGCTCGGCCTGCAACAGGCCGTAGGCGTAGCGGCCCTTCACGATGAACGAGGCGGTGGTGATGCCGGCTTCCTGGCCGGGCTGGACCTCGTCGATCTCCACGTCGAAGCCACGGCGCTCGGCCCAGCGCAGGTACATCCTCAACATGATGTTGGCCCAGTCCTGGGAGTCGGTTCCCCCGGCTCCGGAGTGGACCTCGCACAGGGCGTCGCGCTCGTCGTGCTCGCCGGAGAACAGCGACCGCAGCTCGAGCTCGGCGAAGCGCCCGTCGAGGGCGTCGAGAGCATCGACGATCTCGGGTTCGAGGCTCTCGTCGCCTTCCTCCCGAGCCATCTCGGCGAGCGTCTCGGCCTCTTCGACCGCCTCGGTGAGAGATCCGAACAGTGCGAGGTCGTCGTTGACCGAGGTGAGCTCGGTGGTGACCTTGCGAGCCTGATCGGCGTCGTCCCACAGGTCGGGCCGCGACGCTTCGGTCTCGAGCTGGGGCTGACGGGCCCGCAGCTCGGCGATCTTCAGGTAGCCCTCGGCCTCGTCGAGACGGCGACGGAGTGTCTTGAGGTCGTCGGAGAAGTCACGCACGGGTCACCGGCCGTGACACAGCTTGTACTTCTTGCCGCTGCCGCAGGGACACGGCTCGTTGCGGCCGGTCTTGTCGAACTCCGACTTCACCACCGGGGTGTTGGTCCGGGGCTCGTCGGGCTGGGCCGGCTGGGCCGGTGCGCCCGACCCGAGCACACCGGTGCCGGATCCGTCGGGCGCCGAGTACTGGACGTCGCGCATGCGGGCCTCGTCCTCGGGCTGGGCCGGCTTGAGGGCGACCTCGACGTGCATGACGTACTTGACGAAGTCCTTGGCGATGGCGCTCATCATCGCCCCGAACATCTCGTAGCCCTCACGCTGCCATTCCATGAGCGGGTCCTTCTGACCCATGGCCCGCAGGTTGATGCCCCCCTGCAGGTAGTCCATCTCCTGGAGGTGCTCACGCCAGCGCTGATCGATGATCCGCAGCATCACTTGGCGCTCGACCTGGCGCATCACGTCGGAGCCGAGGGTCTCCTCGCGAAGCTCGTAGTAGGCGGTGGCCCGAGCCATGGTGCGGTCGTAGAGCTCGTCGGTGCTGGTGGCGTCGGCGAGGTCCTCCACCGAGATGTCCGACGGCCAGTAGGTGGCGAGGTCGACCACGAGGCCGTCGAGATCCCACTCCTCGACGAAGTCGTTGACGCAGTAGGTGCCGATGACCCCGTCGATGGCCTCGGCCAGGGCCTCGAGCGCCTCCTCGCGAAGGTCTTCGCCCTCGAGGATCTGGTTGCGGCGCTTGTAGATCACCTTGCGCTGCGCGTTCATGACCTCGTCGTACTTGAGGACGTTCTTGCGGATCTCCGCGTTGCGCTGCTCGACGGTGTTCTGGGCCCGCTCGATGGCCTTGGTGACCATCTTCGCCTCGATGGGCTGGTCGTCGGGCAGGGCCCGGCCCATCACCCAATTCATGGCGCCGGTGGCGAACAGGCGCATGAGGTCGTCCTCGAGGGACAGGTAGAACCGGCTCTCGCCCGGGTCGCCCTGGCGTCCGGCTCGCCCTCGGAGCTGGTTGTCGATCCGGCGGCTCTC
>SKKL01000081.1 GCA_007121465.1 Acidimicrobiales bacterium
CGCCACCGCGGGTTCCCCCTCCGCCGCGGGTGCCGCCCCCACCCCGCACCCCCCCACCGTCCCAATCGGCCCCCTACGCGCCGCCTCGGCCCCCGGCCCCGCCTCGTCCCCCCACCGCCGGCGCCTACGCCACGCCCTCACCCGCCCCTGACGCGAACACGGCCCGCCGGTTCCCGCTTCCTGCCGTCGTGATCTCGGTGGTGGTGGTCGGTGCCCTGGTGGCGGGGGCGCTCATCGGGATCGGGATCGCCACGCGCGACGGCGAGGACACCGCCACCGACACCACCGTCCCCCCGACGACCGAACCCGAGATCCTCTCCTTCACCGCCGAGCAGATCGCGGCCGAGTTCGGCGACGCCGTGTACCGGGTCACCAGTTTCGGCTGCGATGAACTCTGGACCGGCACTGCCTTCGCCATCGACGATCACCACCTCGTCACCAACCACCATGTCGTCGCCAACAGCACCGAGCCTCGCCTCACGAGCCGCGACGGCGACCAGATCACCGGCACCGTCATCGGCTGGTCCGAACGCCCCGATCTGGCGGTCATCCAGGTGACCGAGCAGCTCGGCGACGCGCTCGAGTGGGCGCCCACCGACGACCTGCGGGAGGGTCAGAGCCTCGTGGCGCTCGGCTACCCCGTCCCCGGCACCGACTTCACCGTCACCCCCGGGTCGATCTTGTCGTTCCAGGGGCGGTCGGGGACCCGCGAGGCGGTGCGCACCAACGCCCTGCTCGACCGGGGCAACAGCGGTGGTCCCGCTCTCGACGACCAAGGCCGGGTCATCGGAGTCGTGACCGAGATGGCCCCCAACTGGGATGGCCTCCAGCTCGTCCCACTCGTGTTCACCCATGCGGTGCTCGGCGAGCTGATCGACAGCTTCATCACCGCGCCGGAGGAGCCTGCGGTCGACTGCGACACCGGGTTCGACTGGGCCGAGGCTCCCGCCGACACCCCCGACACCTGGTTCGACGAGGACATCCAGTCCTATGGCGACGACTCCCGCCTCGACCGGCTGTGGGACCGCTGCGACGACGGCGATCTCGAAGCGTGCGACGACCTGTGGTGGCTGTCGCCGATCGGCTCGGAGTACGAAGTCTTCGGCGACACCTGCGGCGAGCGCCGCCGGCCCGACGGCGGATGGTGTTCGGGTAGCGGACCGACGGGGTGAGCGTCCTTGTCGACGAGGCGATCTGGCGGTGGCGAGGACGCCGATGGGCCCACCTCGTCTCCGACGCCGACATCGACGAGCTGCACCGCTTCGCCCGCCACCTCGGCGTTCCCTACCTGGCGTTCCAAGGTGATCACTACGACGTGCACGATGCGCTCCGCCTGCGGGCGATCGCCGCCGGTGCCCGTCCCGTGAGCGGGCGTGAACTGGTCGTGGCCCTGCGTGCGGCGGGTCTGCGTCGACGGGTCGGGCCGGGTCCGTGGCAGTGGCAGTGGCGCCGTCACGTGGTGGCCCCGCCGGTCGGACCAGGCCCCGATCCGAACCGCTTTCCCGAGCCGATCCTCGAGCTGATCCTGGCCGAGATCAACCGCCTCGCCGTCGCCGGCACCCCTGCGGCGGTCGGTCGGGCCGAGCGGCACGGAGAGGCGCTCCTGGTGGTGTCCACCTCCCGACGCATCGAGATCGACAGCGGTGTCACCCGCCTCGACGCGGGCGAGGTCCTGCACCGTTCGAGCGGTGAGCGGGGAACCTTCGTCGAGCTCGTGTCCGGCCGAACGGGCGTGGGGCCGCCCGATGCTCAGGCGTCGGAGGCGTCGTCGGTGCGGGCCGCGTCGATCCCGACGAGGAGCCGGTCCAGCGCGTAGCCGAAGTGGTCGTCGTGGGACAGCTCACTCAGGTAGCCGGAGATCCGCTCGTGGTCGATGTTGTCGTGCGACTCGCCGATGAGGTCACGTACCCGCTCCACCGACCACGGTTCGTTGAGGCGGGCGTGGCCGGCCATGACCTCTTCCTGGTCGCAGCGGGCCAGGACCCAGCTGGCCAGAGCGGCGTAGGCCCTCGCGGCGGCTCGCTCCTCGAAGCCGTTCTCGACGAGCAGGCTGACCGCGTCGTCGATGACCCGCCAGGCCATCTGGGGTGGTGCGTCTTGTCGGAGGAGGTAGCCGGCAACACCGGGGTAGCGGTGCAACTCCTCGCGCCACCCGTGGGCGTAGTCGCGCACCTGGTCGATCCACGGCCGTCCGTCATGGGCGATCAACACCTCGCGTCCCACCCGGCCGACCGCTTCGTCGAGCAGTTCCTTCTTGGACGGGATGTGGTGGTACAGCGCCATCGGGGTCACGCCGATCTCGTCGGCGAGGCGGCGCATGGTGACCGCGGCGATGCCCTCCCGCCGGATGAGGGCGAGAGCGGCGTCGATGATCTCGTCCCGGCTGAGGGCGGCCCGTCGGTTGGCATCACCGTCGGTGATCGGAGCGGCGTCGGTCACCACACCAAGCTACTCACTCGTTTCCCGGGCGACGGAATCCGGCCACCGTCGGACGTGGGCGGCCCGGACAGTGTTGGCTAGGGTCTCGCAGCATCGCCGAGGGACCAGGGACGGGAGCCGCCATGCCGGTCGGACCACAGGAACAACAACTGCTCGAGCTGCTCGCGGGCGCCGCTCAGGAGCCGGGCACGCCCATCGAGCTCGCCCCACTGCGTGAGGGGTACGAGGGGTTGGCGGCCATGTTGCCTCCCGGTCCCGACGTCGGTGTCGAGGACCTCCGAGTGGAGGGTCCTACCGGTCCCGTCGGGACCCGGGTCTACACCCCGCGCGACCGTGATCCGCTGGGCGTCCTCGTCTACCTCCACGGGGGCGGGTGGACCATCGGGAGCCTCGACACTCACGACCACCCGTGCCGAACCCTCTGCGACGCGGCGGGGGTCGTGGTGGTGTCGGTCGACTACCGGTTGGCGCCCGAGAACCCCTACCCGGCTGCCCTCGACGACGCGCGGGCCGTCCTCGAGTGGGTTGCAGCCGAGCGCGGCCGGTGGGGAGCAGACTCCATGCCCATCGGAGTCGGGGGCGACAGTGGCGGCGGGAACCTCGCGGCGGTCCTCGCGCTGATGGCCCGCGACGAGGGTGGGCCCGACCTCGCGTTCCAGCTGCTCGTCTACCCAGTGGTCGACCTCCGGACCGAGGCCGACGACCGATACCCCTCCCGGCGCGAGAACGGCTCCGGCTACGTGCTGACCCTCGACCACATGCTGTTCTTCGTCGGCAACTACCGACCCGACCCGACGCTGGCCGAGGACTGGCACCTCTCGCCCATCCTCGCGGCCTCGCACCGCGACCTGCCGCCGGCGCTCGTCATCACGGCCGGCTACGACCCGCTGCGCGACGAAGGAGCCGCCTACGCGGCCGCTCTGGAGGACGCCGGGGTGTCGGTGACCCACTCGTCCTATCCGGACACCGTGCACACGATGTACCAGCTCGCCCCGTTCCTCGATGCGGGAGCGCAGGCACTCGATGAGTCCGCCGCCGCGCTGCGAGCCGCCTTCTCGGCTCCCGACCGATGAGCGCCGACTCGGATCAGGGGCCGAGCGCGGTCCCTCATCCCGAGGTCCGATGGCACCACGGCGCGGTCGACCGCGCCGAGCGCTCCGCTCGCCTCGGGTCGTCGGGGGCCACCGTGTGGCTCACCGGGCTGTCCGGCTCGGGGAAGTCGACCGTGGCCTTCGAGGTCGAGCACCGACTCGTCGAGGCAGGGTGTCCCTCGTATGTGCTCGACGGGGACAACCTGCGCCACGGTCTCAACGCCGGGCTCGGCTTCAGCGCAGCGGATCGGGCCGAGAACGTGAGGCGGGTGGGTGAGGTCGCTCTCCTGCTCGCCGACGCCGGGGTGGTCTCGCTCGCTCCGTTGGTGAGCCCCTACCGCTCGGATCGGGACCGGGTTCGAGCCCGGCACGATGAGGCCGGGGTGCCGTTCTTCGAGGTCCACGTCGCCACCCCGCTCGCCGAGTGCGAGCGCCGGGACCCGAAGGGTCTCTATGCCCGGGCCCGGGCGGGAGAACTGACCGGACTCACCGGGATCGACGACCCGTGGGAGCCGCCGACGCACCCTGAACTGGTCCTCGACGGTGGAACACCGCCTACCCAGGCCGAATCGGTGGTCGCCATGCTCGTCGATGCCGGGGTGGTCTCGCCCCTGCCGCCCGGCGCGGGCTAGTCAGCGCTGGTCGCGACCGGAGTCGTCGTCGTGAGATTCGAGGCGTTCGTCGAGCGCCCGCTTGATGGAGTCGATGACGCGACGGGGTCCGCCGAGTCGGCGGACGTCGCGGGCAACGACCACCACCAGCGCGACGAACGCGACCCAGAACGCGGCCGCGAACCACCATGGAACCAGGTCCGATGCGAGCACGGTGGAGGGGCTTCCCACCGGGCGGAGCCTACCGGCGAGCGCGAGGGGCGCCCGCGTGATCGGTCCCCGTACCATGACGGTGCAACTCTCGAGGACGAACCATGGCCCACCCGATGACCGACCGACCGGCACCCGTCGGCGCGCGCCGCGCCGCCCGGCCCTGGCCCCGCTGGCTGCGGGTGATCGTCCTCATCGGCGCGGTGATCCTGGTCGGTGCGGTCGTGCTCGCCGCTCTGCGCCTCCTGGACCGTCGCGAGTTCGATTCGGTGACCCTCGGCGGTCCCGTCGATCGCATCGACGTCCAGCTCAGCAGCGGGGAGGTTCGACTCGTCGCGGCCGAGGGCGAGGACGTGGCGGTGCAACGCAGCCGGGCGTGGCGCTTCCGGAGTCCGGAGATCGACGCCACGGTCGACAACGGCACCGCCCGTGTCCGTGCCACCTGCCCCCGAGTCGTCATCCCCTTGGGTCACTGCTCGGCCGACCACCGGATCGAGGTCCCCTCGGGGGTCCGGGTCGACGTGCGGACCGACGCGGGATCGGTGCAGGTCGAGGGCCTCGACGGCTGGGTCCGCGTCGTGACCACCGACGGCGAGGTCACCGCCTCGGGACTGCGATCCCCCGAGATGATCGTCGACAGCAGCGGGGGACGCGTCGAGGTCGGCTTCGCCGTGTCACCCAGCCGCGTCGACCTCGACAGTGGCGGAGGCGACATCCACCTGTTCCTGCCGCCCGATCGGTACGAGATCACCACGGTCGCGGGCGGAGGCGACGTGGCCGAACGGGTCGGTTCGGAGGCGTTCGCCGAGCGGATGGTCGACCTCCGCAGCAATGGTGGAGACATCATCGTCGAGCCCCCACCCCGGGTGTCACGCGACACAGAGGACTAGTTTGCGGCGATGGCCACCGGGACCGATCAGCTCACCGCTCTGCTCGCCGACCGTCTCCCCGACATGGTGGCGCTGCGACGTCGCCTGCACCGTCGGCCCGAGATCGGGCTCGACCTCCCCGAGACCCAGGCGGTGGTCCTCGAGGCTCTCGGCGGTCTCGACTTGGCGATCCGCACCGGATCCGGCTGCTCGTCCATCGTCGCCGACCTCGACGGCGATCGTCCCGGTCCGACGGTTCTGCTGCGAGCCGACATGGACGCGCTTCCCATGCCCGAGGACACGGGGCTCGACCACGCGAGTGAGATCCCCGGTGCCATGCACGCCTGCGGACATGACGCCCACACGGCGATGCTCGTCGCCGCCGCGGCTCATCTCTGTGCCGAGCGAGATCGCATCGCCGGACGTGTCCGCTTCATGTTCCAACCCGGTGAGGAGGGCTACGACGGCGCTTCGGTGATGATCGACGAGGGTGTGCTCGACGGTGTCGAGGCGGCCTTCGCCATTCACATCACCCCCAACCTCCCCGCCGGATGGGTGATGACCCGACCCGGGCCGCTCATGGCCTCGGCCGACGAGTTCGTCATCACGGTCCGGGGGCGGGGTGGGCATGCGTCCACCCCGCATTTCACCGCCGACCCGGTCCCGGTCGCCTGCGAGATCGTGGGTGCACTGCAGGCAGCGGTCACCCGTCGGGTCGACGCGTTCGCCCCGGCAGTCGTCACCGTCGCGACCATCGAGGCCGGCACGACCACCAACGTCATCCCCGAGACGGCGACGATGGCGGGCACGATCCGAACCGTCTCGGAGTCGACGAGGAAGGCCGTCGTCGAGGATCTGCGACGGGTGGCGACCGGGATCGCCGCCGCCCACGGACAGGTAGCGGAGGTGACGATCGAGGCGGGCTATCCGGTCACGGTGAACACCCCGTCGATGGCCGAGCTGGTCATGGAGGTCGCCCCGGCGGTGGCGACCGGCCGACGGGTGCTGGAGGCTCCATCGCCCACGATGGGTGCCGAGGACTGGTCGCGGGTGCTGGCCCGGGTGCCGGGGTCGATGGCGTTCCTCGGGGTCTGCCCTCCGGAGATCCCCGACGCCCGCCAGGCTCCGGCGTGCCACTCGAACCGGATGCAACTCCACGAAGATGCGATGTCGGTGGGCGCCGCCCTCCACGTGGCGATGGCCCACGCCCTACTCGAGGGCCGCGGCCGCTGAGGGGCTATCCCCCGGTCGGCTCCCCCGCCGCGCCTTGGTCGGGGTCGACGCTGGTGTCGTCCCCGGTCCCGTCCGAGCCGGCGCCCTGGTTCTCGACGGTGCCGACGAGCATCTCCCCGTCGGGGGCAGCGATGGCGCACGCGATCTCCCGATCGTCGTCTTCGACCCATGAGTCCTCGGTCGGAGCGAGCCACAACAGCACCAGGTCCGACTCGGCGATGGAGACACCCACGTAGTCGACGAACCCGGGCTCGCACAGCTCCTGGGAGATGCGGTCCCGCTCCTCCTCGCCGGGGAAGTCCGCTCCGGGCGGATCGTCGATCTGCTCCAGACTGAAAACCTCGGCCCGGTGCGGCTCGTCGCAGTCGGTCAACAAGACGGTGGTGACGAGCAGGCCGCCGTCCTCGTCGACCTCGATGGTGTCGAAGCAGTTGCCGGGCCTCAGATCGAATGCCGACACCTCGCCGGTGTCCTCGGTCGTGGTGGTGGTGTCGGCCTCGGTGGTGTCAGTGTCGGTGTCCGGCTCGGTGGTGTCGGTGGGGGTGGGGTCGTCCTCGTCGTCGCCCATCACGAACACGACCCACGCGCCGACTCCGGCGACGGCGGCGATCACCAACAGCACGATGACGGTCGCCACTGGCCAGCGGCGGCGGCGCCGCACCGGCTCGGGCTCGGGTGCGAACTCCGGTTCGGGTTCGGGTGCGAACTCCGGTTCGGGTGCCGGCGTCGCCGGGGACCCGAGGTCCGTCGGATGGTCGGGCTCGGGAGCAGGATCCCCGAGGGGAGCGGTCTCGCGCTCGGGAGAGGCGTGTCCGGCCGGATCGGTCGGTGACTCGTCGCCGTCGTGGCCACCGGGGCCGTTGGCCCGGCCTCCGGGTCGTGTCTCGGGTGGGTAGTAGAGGCCATCGGACGCCCGCCACCATCCGGGTCCCTGCGGGATGTCGCTCACCAGTGGGTCCTCGGGCTCGCGGTCATCCCCGCGAACCTAGCCGCCGAGTGCGGAGCGTCGGCTCCGCCGCCACCGATCGGGGGGATGCGACGGGAGGGGGCGACGTCGGCCGTGGTACGCACTCGGATAGCCTCACGCGGTGCATCGTCGGCCGAGCATTTGCCGGGACGGACGAGTGTGGCTGGTGATCGCTGGGCTCGTGATGATGGCTGCCTGCGCCGACGACCAGGCGCTCGACGTGAACCCGCAGGATCCCGCCGATGTCGCGCCCGGCGACGCGCAACTGAGCGCGGAGGAGGTCGCCCCGGCACCTCTTTCCCGGGTGCAGGCCGATGCCGTGCCCGCCGTCGCCCGTCGAGTGATCCGGCGTGCTCCGACCCATCCTGTGCATCCATCGGGTGCGTCGGTCGCGTGCCACGCGCTCCCCGGTCAGGCCGACCTCACCTCCGAGATCGTCTCCGGGACCCATGTCGTGGTCTGGGACGGGATCGACCGGGAGGTCATCGTCCGAGTCCCCGACCGCGGCTCCGGGGCCGACTCCCCACCGCCGGTGCTGTTCAACCTCCACCCCTCCTCGTCGAGCGCGGTGCGCCACGACGCCGAGTACACGCTGTCGTCCGAAGCCGTCGACCGGGGATACGTGGTGCTGGTGCCCGAAGGTGTGCCCCCTCGCGAGGAGGGGGAGCTCCAGGTCTGGGAGTTCCTCCCTGACGACGAGCACGACGATCTCGGGTACCTGTCTGCGCTGGTCGACTGGATCGGTGAGGGAACCTGCATCGACCGGGAGCGGGTCTACGCCTCGGGATTCTCCAACGGTGGGACCATGGCCCACCTGGTCGCCTGCCACAGCGACGGCCGCTTCCGGGCGGTGGCCGCGGTCGCCGCCCAGCGTTTCCCGGTCTCGTGTCCGTCGGGGCCCATCTCGGTGCTGGGGATCCACGGCACCGACGACCGCATCGTGCCCTACACAGGTGGCCAGCTCATCCGTCGTCCCGACATCGAGATGCCCGACGTCGAGTCGACCTACGAGGACTGGGCAGAAAATGGGCGCTGTGGTCCCTCGGTCGACGAGCAGGTCGCGGATGACGTGAGGGTCCGGCGGTGGAGCGACTGCCACGACGACGTGGAGGTGCTCCTCTACACCGTCTTCGGAGGCGATCACGTGTGGCCCCGTTCGGAGCACCCGTTGTGGCCCTCGTCGATCGATGCGACGACCATGGTCCTCGACTTCTTCGACACGCACTGACCCCGGCAGTCCGGGTCGTCGGCTGCCGCGTCGGTGGCGGCACTGCCACGGGCCGTGGGAGAGATGAGGTCCCGCCGGTACCCTTCGTGGTGATGTCCTGGACACCGCCGAGACGGAGTGCACCCGGTCGGCCCGATACCCGCCGGGTCCGGCCGAGGACCCTGCTGGACCGCATCTGGGACGCCCACCTGTCGGTCGGCCCTGCCGACGGCAGCCACTCACCGACCTCCGGTCCCGACGCACTCGAGGTCGATCGGATCCTGCTCCACGAGCACCAGCTCGGGTTGCTGGGGCGGGCGGCGCTCGCTCCTGCCCAACCGGCCCGCTTCGCCGA
>SKKL01000093.1 GCA_007121465.1 Acidimicrobiales bacterium
ACGGCGGCATCTTCAGCTTCGGCGACGCCAACTTCCACGGCAGCACCGGCAACATCTCCCTCAACCAACCCATCGTCGGCATGACCGCCACCCCCACCGGCAACGGCTACTGGCTCGTCGCGGCCGACGGGGGGGTGTTCAGCTTCGGCGACGCCGACTTCCACGGCAGCACCAGTGTCGCCAACCCGTCAGCGATCACCATGGGGATGGCCTCGCGGGCCGACGGTGATGGCTACTGGCTGGTACACGGCCCCTCCACCGAGGTCGAGGTGATCGGTGCCTTCACCACCGAGATGAACCCCGGAGAGTCGAGGAACCACAACATCCAACTCGCCGCCGACCTGCTCGACGGGACCGTGGTGGAGCCCGGTGACGAGATGTCGCTGAACCAGGCGATCGGCGAACGGACCAGCGCCCGGGGCTTCGTCGAGGCGGGATGGATCCCACCCGAGGGCGGCCCGGACGAGGTGGTCGGCGGTGGGGTGAGCCAGCTCAGCACCACCCTGCTCAACGCGGCCTGGTTCGCCGGCCTCGAGATCGACGACTTCCGCCCCCACACCGAGTACTTCGAGCGCTACCCGATGTGCCGTGAGGGAACGATCTCGTGGGGCACGATCGACCTGGTCATCGTCAACGACACGCCCCGGCCGATCACCATCTCCACCTCGCACACCAGCTCGGAGGTGACCGTGCAGATCGAGGGCGTCGCCTGGACCGAGGTCACGTCGTGGACGAGTGACCCCTACGACACGGGCGACACCGGCGGCTCGTTCTCGGTCGACTGCGGCCGCACCGTCACCAACATCCTCGGGGCGAGCACGAGCGAGTCGTACTCGTGGACCTACGACGAGGGCTACCCCGGCTGAGGTCGGTGGGCGAGGGGGGATTCGAACCCCCATGGGCCCGAGGGCCCTGCCGGGTTTAAGCCAGCTGCGTCTGCCAGTTTCGCCACTCGCCCGTGGGTGGGGCCACGCTAGCGCCGCGACCCCGTCGCAACCGGCGGCACCGGCCCCGACCGCTCACGCGGCCACGTCACCCAGGTGACTGTCGAGCGCTTCCCACAGGGCGGTACGGGCCCGCATGGCCTCGGCGCCGTCGAGATCGTTGGTGACCACCACCCCCTCCACCATGTCGGCCAGCACCGCCGGCCACGGACGGTCCTTCAGGCAGATGGCGATGGTGGCCCCGCCCCCTCGACGGCGGCGGATGGTGCGATCGACCTCGCCGAGGCGCGGCGGGCTGCGGAACGCCGGGACCACCAGGCCCCGGGCCCGGGCGGACTCACCGATGGCGCGGGCCGCCTCGGCAAAACGAACAGCGGTGCCGGGGGGAGCAGCGGATGTGGTGCGGGGGGCCGGATCTCTCATCGGGACCATCATCCCCAGGAGGTGTGACACCGGCGGTACCGTGGGGCGGTGACCAGCGGGGACCTCCACGCGCCGGCGATGAACCCGGCCCAGCAACAGGTCCTCGACCTGCTCGGCGCCCCCGTGTCCGAACGCCCCGTCTTCGACGCCGAGCTGCGCCACCAGCTGCGGGCCGAGCTCGAGTCCCGCCTCGCTCCCCTCACCGGCGACCTCGACCCCGACGACCCGTTCTTCGTGTCCAAGCACAAGCTCGGCTCGATCCACGGGTGCGAGGTCCGGATGCTCGCCGAAGAGGCCGCCGGCTTCGAGTGGTCGGTCCCCACCGCCCGGGGCACCGTCGCCCACAAGGCGATCGAGATGTCGGTCCACTCCCGGGGGGAGCCCACCCCCTCCGAGCTCGTCGACGAGGCCCTCGCCCGCCTCGCCAACGACGGCTCCACCCTCGCCGAGTTCCTCCAGCACTGCGACGACGCCGACCGCATCGAGCTGCGGGGGGAGGCCCTCGACCGGGTCACCAAGTTCCTCGAGAGCTTCCCGCCCCTCGCCGCCCGCTGGCGGCCCGTCACCGAGTCGCGCTGTCGGGTCGAGCTGCTCGACGGCCGGATCATCCTGTCGGGCAAGGTCGACCTCAGCCTCGGCCAGTCGAAGGGCACCACCGCCGGCAAGGTCCTCATCGACCTCAAGACCGGCGGGTTCGCACCGGTGCACCTCGACGACCTCCGCTTCTACGCCCTGCTCGAGACCATCCGCCTCGGCGTTCCGCCCCGCCTCGTGGCCAGCTACTACCTCGACTCGGGCACCCCCCGGGCCGAGGCGGTCACCGTCGCCCTCCTCGAGACCACCGTCGCCCGCGTGGCCGACGGGGTCGAACGACTCGTCGGCCTCGCCCATGGCACCGTCGAGCCCCGACTGCGGCCCGGCCCCCCGTGCCGTTGGTGCGTCGTCCTCCCCGACTGCGACGCCGGCCGGGCCCATCTCGACGAACACGACAGCGGGCCCTGAGCGCCTGAACTCCGCACCACCCGGCCGGTACGCTTCAGACCATGACCACCGGCGGCCGTGCCCGCGACGATGAGGCCCGCACCGGCAAAGAGTTCGTGCGCACCGGCGAGGAGATCGCCACCACCCCGTCCCCGCCCGGTCACGCCCTGGAACACCTGCCGGCCTCGCGACCCGACGCCACTGACCAGGACGCCCACCGCCTCGGCGACGTCGACGAGTGGGGCCGCTCGGAACGATGGCGAGAGGTCGCCCGCCGGGCCTACGACCCGATCTACCGCCGCTGGTTCCGCGTCGAGTGGGAGGGCCTCGAACGGATCCCCACCGAGGGCGGCGCCCTTCTCATCTCCAACCACGCGGCGGCCATCCCGTCCGACGCCCCGGTGATCATGCACGGCATCGAGACCGAGCTCGACCGGCCCGTCTACGGCCTCGCCGACCACATGTTCCGAGACCTGCCCGTCATCGGCACGCTCTGGTCCCGCATGGGCGGTGTCGTCGGCCACCCCGACAACGCCTACCGGCTCTTGCGCGAGCAGCACCAGCTCGTCCTCACCTTCCCCGAGGGGGAGAAGGGTCCGGCCAAGACCTACCGCGAGCGCTACCAGCTCCGCCGCTTCGGCCGGGGCGGCTTCGTGGAGATCGCCATGCGGGCCGGGGTCCCCGTCGTGCCCATCGCCGTGGTGGGAGCCGAGGAGTCGATGCCCATCGTCGCCCGCTCGATCAGTGCCGGCCGGGCGCTCGGGCTCCCCTACCTCCCCCTCACCGCCAACCATCTGCTCCTCGGCCCGCTGCTCGGCACCGTCGCCTACCTCCCCGCCAAGTTCCGCATCCGGGTACTCGACCCGATCCGCTTCGACGTTCCTCCCGACCAGGACCGCTACTCCCGGAGCCGGATCGTGGAAGAGGCCGAGGGTGTCCGCCAGCGCATCCAGGACGAGCTCCACCTGATGCTCGCCGACCGTCGATCGGTGTGGTTCGGATGAGCGGCGATCCCTACCGCCCCCGCCGGGTCCTCGTCACCGGCATCGGCACCTACTGGGGCTCCCGTGTCGCCCGGGCGCTCGAGGCCGACCCCGAGGTCGAGGTCATCGTCGGGCTCGGCGTCGACCCACCGGAGGTCGAGCTCGAACGCACCGAATACGTGCGGGCCGACGCCAGCTACTCGATCCTCGCCCGGCTCATCGACGCCACCCGCATCGACACCGTCGTTCACACCCACCTCGTGGTCGACGCCAGCCAGATGCCGGCCCGAGCGGTGCACGAGATCAACGTGATCGGCACGATGAACCTGCTCGCCGCGGTCTCCGCCCCCGACTCCGCGGTGCGGAACCTGGTCGTGAAGTCCTCGACCATCGTCTACGGCTGCTCGTCGGGCGACCCCACCTGGTTCCGGGAGGACACCCCGCCGACCCGACCGCCGACCACCCGCATCCAGCGGTCCCTCACCGAGGTGGAGGGCTACGTCCGCGACTTCGTCGTCGACAACCCGCACGTGAACCTCACCCTGCTGCGGTTCTGCAAGGTGCTCGGCGAGGGCCTCGAGACCCCGCTCACCCGAGCCCTGCGACTACCCCTTGTCCCCCACCTTGCCGGGTTCGACCCTCGGTTCCAGTTCGTCCACAGCGACGACGTCGTCCGGGCCATGCTCTTCGCCCTCGAGCGGCACCTGAGCGGGGTCTACAACGTGGCCGGCGACGGCGTGGTCCCGTGGAGCGAGGTGGCCGCGATCTGCGGGAAGCGCACCGTACCGCTCACGCCCTACGGCACGGCACTGGCAGCCCGCCTCATGCGCCCGGTGGGCATCGACCTGCCCGACGAGATCCTCGAACTGATGCGCTACGGGCGAGGTGTCGACAACCGCCTCCTCACCGCTGAGGGGTTCGAGTACCGCTACACCACCGCCGGAGCGATCGACGCCTTCGCCCGGGCGCTCCGCCTCGAACGCACCGTCGGCAACGCTCGACCCGTCTACCGCTACCAGCGCGATGTCGAGACATTCTTCCGCCACTCGCCCGCGGTGATCCGCGACCCCGAACCGACCTGAGCTGTCCGGCCGAGGTTCGCCCCGGGTCAAGTCAGGCCCAGTCAGATGAGCCAGGCGTCGGTCAGCTCGAGGCGTCGGGTCTCCCACTCCTCGGCGGTGATGGCGAACCGGAGGTGGTCCTCCCACACGCCGTTGATCTCGAGATACCGCTCGGCCAGGCCCTCACAACGCAGGTCGAGCTTCTCGACCACCCGCCGGGAGGCGCGGTTACGGGGGATGATCGAGACCTGTAGCCGATGGAGGAACAACTCCTCGAACGCGTACCGGCAGAGGGCCACCACCGCTTCGGGCGTGTAGCCGTGGCCGGCCTGGCGCTCGTCGATCCAGTAGCCGACATAGGCGCTCTGGAACGGGCCCCGCTGAACCGACGAGATGTTGATCTCGCCGGCGAAGGTCCCGTCGACGAACACGCCGAACCCGTAGGCGGTGCCGAGTTGGCGCTCCCGCTGGCGGGCCGAGCAGCGAACGGCGAAGGCGTCGCGGTCCTCGACCGGATCGGGGTGACCGGGGATGCGCTGGGGCTCCCACTTGGTGAGCCAGTCGACATTGTGGCGCCGCACCTCCCGCCACGCCTCGAAGTCGCCGAGGGTGAGGGGCCGCAACACGACGCGTCTGCCGATCAAGGCGCTCATCGCCCGAGGATCTCCCCGAGGGCCGCCAGGAACAGGGTCACGTTGCGCCGCCGGGCCGTGTGGCCCATCAACCCGATCCGCCACACCCGACCGGCGAACTCGCCCAGTCCGCCGCCGATCTCGATCCCGTAGTCGCCGAGGAGACGGGCCCGGATGGCCGCGTCGTCGAGCTCGGCGGGCAGATCGTCGGGCACCCACACCGTGGTGAGCTCGGGGAGGCGGTGACCTTCGGCGGCGAAGAGCTCGAGGCCCATCGCCTCGAGGCCGTCGTGGAGGAGCTGACCGCAGGCGGCGTGCCGCTCCCACGAGGCCTCCAACCCCTCCTCGAGCAGCACCCCGAGGCCGGCGTGGAGCCCGTAGATCATCGAGATGGGAGCGGTGTGGTGGTAGGCCCGGGCACCCTCGCCCGACACGTAGCGGGCGATCATGTTGAGGTCGAGATACCAGGAGCGGGGCCGCTCCACCACTCGATCGAGGGCGGCGGGCGACACGGTGAGGGGCGCCAGACCGGGCGGCACACCCAGGCACTTCTGAGTGCCCGAGTAGGCCAGATCGGCCCCCCACTCGTCGATCTCGACGGGGATCCCCCCGAGGGATGTCACACAGTCGACGAGGAGCAGAGCGCCGTCGGGTCGGTCGGCAAGAGGGGCGATGTCGTTGCGGACCCCGGTGGAGGTCTCGGCGTGTACGACGGCGATGACCGCCGGGTCGGGGTGGGCGGCGAGCAGCGCCTCGGGGTCGATCGGGGTGCCCCACGGCGCCTCGACCCGGACGACCTCGGCCCCACAGCGGGCGGCGACGTCGCACATCCGCTCGCCGAACACGCCGTTGACGCCGACGACCACCGCGTCGCCGTCGCGGACCACGTTCACGAACGCCGCCTCCATCCCCGCCGACCCCGTGCCGCTCACGGGGAACGTGAGCGGGTTGGCCGTTCGCCAAACCTGCCGGAGCCGATCGTTGGTCTCGTCGAGCAGGGAGAGGAAGTCGGGGTCGAGATGACCGAGCACGGGGCGACCGAACGCCTCGATGACCTCGGGGTGCGGGTTCCCCGGTCCGGGACCCATGAGTACGCGTTCGCGGTGGGGCATCGCCGCTGACAATATCGAGCCGGGCCGACTCAGGGGTGGCCGGGGTCGAGCAACTCGGCGGCGAGACCGTCGAGCAGGTCCCGTTCGGACACCACGAGGGGGTCGATTCCGAAGGTGCGGACGATCTGGGCGAGGATCGCCACCCCTCCCACGATCACCTCGGCCCGCTCGGCCTGGAGCCCCGGGTTGTGGACCCGGTCGGCCAACGACTCGGTCACGAGCGTCCGGTAGACGTCCTCGAGCGCGGGCCGGGAGAGCTCGAAGCCGTGGATGCGGTCGGGGTCGTAGGTGGCGAGACCGATCTCCACCGCGGCCACGGTGGTGATCGTTCCGGCCACCCCGATCCAGGTGGCGGTCTCGACGACCTCGGGGATCTCGCGCAGGACGTCGCTCAGGTGGGCTTCGGCGACCGACAGGCAGGCCACCAGCTCCTCGGGAAGCGGCGGGTCGCTCTCGACGTAGCGCTCGGTGAAGCGGACCGACCCCATGTCGACCGACAGGACCTTCTCGAGCCGCTCGGTCCCGACGGCGAACTCGGTGGACCCGCCACCGAGGTCGACGACACAGAACGGCCCCCGAGCGGGGTCGAGGTCGCGGGTGGCGCCGGCGAAGGCGTAGCGGGCCTCGTCGTCGCCGGCGAGGAGCTCGAGGCGGGTGCCGAGGGCGTCGCCGGCCCGCTCGAAGAACTCGTCGCGGTTGGCCGCATCCCGCGACGCCGAGGTGGCGATGGCCCTCATGGTGGTGGCCCCGTGCTCGGCGGCGAGGTCCCGGTAGGCGGCGAGCACCTCGACGGTGCGGTCGATGCCGGCCGGATCGAGGCGTCCGGTGCGGTCCACGCCGCCGCCGAGGCGGGTGATGCGCGTCTCACGGAACCGGTCGCGGGTGCCGTCGGTGACGAGGAGCCGGGTGCTGTTGGTGCCGCAGTCGACCACGGCGACCGGGTCGGTCACGGTGTCTCCTCCCTCATGGCGTCCTCCGCGACCTCGTTGAGGTGATCGGCGACCCAGCGTCCGACGGGATCGTCTCCCCCGACGAGGTGCCATGCGTAGTGGGCGTGCAGGCACTTGACCCCCCGCCGGGTCCCACCGATGCCGCCACTCGGGCGGGGGCCGGTGTGCCCGTCGGGGATCTCGGCGTCGCGCTCGAGCGCGTAGCGGCGGTGGGCCTCGGCCAGCTCGTCGGGGTCGACCTCGGCCTCGGCACGCTTCACCCCACCCTCGGACTCGAGGCGACCCACCACCACGCGCTCACGCTCGCCGACCAACCAGTAGCGGGTGGGCATGGGCGTGCCGTCGTCGAGCAGCGGAGCGTTGCGGATCACCACCGGAGATCCGTCGTCGGCCCGCACGGCCACGTCGAACGCGCCCTGGGGAGCCCGCCCGAGGAGGGCTCGGACCGCGTCGAGATCAGTCGTCACGTCCGGCGAGCCAGCGCCAGATGATGAGGAGGATGACCGCGGCGGCCACCACCGGCACGACCCGCTTGGCCACGGGCGCCCCGGCGGCGCTCATCAGGTCGACGGCCTCGGGCTCACCCTCGACGGCGGGAGCATCCTTGCCGGCGAGCACGGTGGTCTCGAGGTTGGCGACGAACTGGTCGAGCAGGTTGGCCGACACGTCGGCCAACACACCCCGACCGAACTGGGCGACCTTGCCGGTGACGGTGAGGTCGGTGTGGACGCTCACCTTGGTGCCCGACCCGGCTTCTTCGAGGCGGGCGGTGATGGTTGCCTTGGCGTTGCCCTGACCCCGCACGTCACGACCGTCGGCGGAGAGCACCGCCACGTGGGCGACGTCGTCCTTCTCCACGAAGGTGGCCTTGCCCTTGTACTGGGCGGTGATCGGACCGACCTTCACCTTGACGATGCCGCGGAAGTCGTCGCCGTCGACCTCTTGGAGCTGAGCGCCCGGCAGGCAGGGAGCGATTCGCTCCACGTCGGTGAGAACGGCCCACGCCTGATCGACCGGGACATCCACCTCGAATTCGTTCGTCAATTCCATCGATCGAGATCCTCCAGCGTGTCGACGTCGGCGGGCTGACCCTCGCACGGTACCTCGCCCACCAGGTCGGGCCGCACTCCGAACAGCACACGGGCGCCCCGATCACCCTCGGTCGGCAGCAGCGGCCACACCTCTCGGGCCAGTCGCACCGGGTTGCGGCGCTCCCCGTCGTAGGTCGCCACCGCTATGGCGGAGTCGGCATCGGCCACCGCTCGCCACGCCGACGCGGGGATGCCCGGCTGGTCCCCGAGCCCGACGACCACCGCGTCACACCCGAGCTCACCCGCGGCGGCGATCCCCGCCCGCAGAGAGGTGGCCTGCCCCTCGGCCCACCGGTGGTTGGGCACCTCGGTCACCCCGTCGGGGAGGTGGGGCGAGAGGTCGACCGCGCCGGTCACCACGACCACCTCGTCGAGGTCGGCGGCGACCACCGCGTCGAGCACGTGACCGATGAGCGGGCGCCCGTCGACGACGGCGAGCAGCTTGTGGACCGGCCCCTCGAAGCGGCTTCCACCCCCGGCGGCGAGCACCACCGCCGCGGTGCGGCCACGCGCCCCGAGGTCAGCGATGGATGTCACCGCTGGTGTCGCGCAGCGACGGAGCCGACCGGCCGGTTCGCAGGGCGATGATCTCGGCACAGATCGACACGGCGGTCTCCTCGGGGGTGCGGGCCCCGATGTCGAGGCCGATCGGGCCCATGATGCGCCCGATGTCGGACTCCGAGACGCCCTCGGCCCGGAGACGTTCACACCGGTCGGTGTGGGTCCGACGCGACCCCATCGC
>SKKL01000265.1 GCA_007121465.1 Acidimicrobiales bacterium
CACTGGTCACCGTGCTCGTCGACCTGCCCACACTGGCGGGGCGGGTGTGCGAGCTCTCCACCGGTCCGGTGATCACCCCTGGCGAGATTCTTCCGCTGCTCGACGGTGCCGACATCGAACGAGTGGTGTTCGAGGGCCCGTCTCGGGTGATCGATGTGGGCGAACGCCGACGCTTCTTCACCGGCGCCACCCGCCGTGCGGTCGAGGTGCGCGACCGGCGCTGCGACACCGCCACCTGCACCGTGCCGGCGCACCGCTGCGACGTCGACCACATCGAGCCCTACGAGCACGGTGGCCCCACGGTCCAGGCGAACGGTCGTTTACGGTGTCCCGCTCACCACACGGGTCGTCGACGTAGACCTCCTCCGAACCCCGACGACGAAGACGACGACTGGTGACCGGCGGCTACGTGGCTGGCTCAGCCGTCGCGGAGGTTCTTGAGGAACGCCTCCACCTCGGCGATGTCCTTGGTCCGACGCATGGGTGGCAGGGCGTTGATCAGCTCCCACCGGTAGCTCGCTGCGCTCGCCAGGCGCTTGTCGAGCACCGCCACCACGCCCCGATCCTCGGTGGATCGGATGAGACGACCCGCGCCCTGGGCGAGGAGGGTGGCCGCTCGCGGCAGGTCGATGAGCCGGAACGCATCACCGCGGGCTCGTTCGCGCCGGGCCGAGAGCACCGGGTCGTCGGGGCGGGGGAACGGCAAGCGGTCGATGGTCACCAGCGACAGTGCGCGCCCGGGAACGTCGATGCCCTGCCAGAAGCCCATGGTGGCGAACAGACAGCTCTCCTCGTCGGAGCGGAACGCCTCGACGAGGGCCGGTTTGGGGAGGTCCCGCTGGGTGAGCACCTGCCACGGGAGCCGCGGCCCGAGCGCCCGGGCCGCCGCGTCCATGGCCCGCCACGAGGTGAACAGGGCGAGGGTCCGGCCGCCGGCGGCCACGATCAGCCGCTCGAGCTCACGGTGAAGGGCGGCTTCGTGGTCGGGGCTGCGAGGGTCGGGCAGGTCGACCGCGCAGTAGAGGAGCGCGTTGGTCGGGTAGTCGAAGGGACTGCCGACGTCGAGTTCGTCGAAGCTGTCGGGCTCGAGACCTAGCGCCGCACCGATCCGAGGGGGGATCGTTGCGCTGGTGAGGACGGCGGTTCGTTGCGACCACAAGCCCTCGGACAAGACCTCGGCCACGTCGATCGGAGTGAGCGACAGGGCGGGGAAGTCGGGTGATCCCGACACCCAGGCGACATGGGTCTCGGGCACCTCGAGGGCCTGGTCGAGGTCGTCGATGAGGGTCCCGGCGGCCTGCAGCACCCGCTCCCTGCGGGCCCCCACCTCGGCCGGGCCCTCGCTCGGGACCTTCCTCGCCGCCTCGAGTACCCGGCTGGTCACCTCCCGGGCCGACACGAGCGCATCGGCGATCGGCCCCTCGAGCGGGAGGTCGAGCCGCTGACCCACCGACGCGGCGAGTTCGTCGGCCAAGGCCAGCCCGGCGGCGTCGACCGTGGCCACGAGGGTGTCGTCGGCGACGATGGCTCGGGTGGTGCGGGCCAGGTTCTGGAACCGGCCGGCAGATATCTCGACCCCGGTGGTGGCCGAGATCGTCTCCTCGAGCTGATGGGCCTCGTCGATCACCACGACGTCGTGCTCGGGAAGGATCATCCCGGACGTCGCCACGTCGAGCCCGTAGAGGTGCAGGTTCACCACGACCACGTCGGCATCGGCGGCGGCGCGGCGCGCTGCTTCGGTGAAGCAGTCGTCGCCGCTCGGGCACTTGGATGCCCCCGGGCACTCCCGAGGGCCGACCGACACCGCCGACCAGGCACGGGGCGAGGGTTCGAAGTCGAGCTCGGCTCGGTCGCCGGTCGGCGTGTCGGTCGCCCACTCCACCAGTTGGGCGATCTCCTCGGCCGGTGCCCGTTCGGCGAGGCCGTCGAGACCGAGCTGGGTCTCGTCGCCCGAGCCGACCTCCGACACCCGTTGCAGGCACACGTAGTTCGAGCGTCCCTTCAGCACCGAGAACCGGAACGACCGGTCGAGCCGGGCCGCCAGGAAGGGGAGGTCCTGGCCGGCGAGCTGGTCCTGGAGGCCCTTGGTTGCGGTGGCCACGACGACCTTGGCTCCCGACATCAGGGCCGGGACGAGGTAGGCGAGCGACTTTCCGGTTCCGGTACCTGCCTGCACCACCAGGTGGCGATTCGACTCGATCGATCGAGCGACCGCGGCGGCCATCTCGGCCTGTCCAGGCCGGTCCTCCCCTCCTCCGGGAAGGCCGTCGACGACGCCGGCAAGGGTGGAGACGACGCGTCCGACCGAGGGCGAGTCGTCGGCGGCGGTGGGGGACGGGTCGACCATCGTGGCGAACCTAGCGGGCCGTGTGGGTCAGGAGGCTCATTCCCTGCCCCGCCCTTCACTAGACGCTGTACAGGCCGATGGAATGCCATGTCCGACGGGATGAGCGAACGCTCAGAGGGAAGGGCCGACCAGCAGGTCGCGTCCCTCATCGAGCGTGTCGCCCATCTCGAAGCACTGCTCGCACGTCAGTCCACTACCCCCGATTCCTCCACCGGCGGGAGCTCGGAGCCACCCATGTCGAACGGCGATCGCAAACCCAAAGGCGGGCCGCTCGACGACTCGACGCGCCGACGCCTCGTGGCCAAGCGGGAACGCCTGGAGCTGGCCCGCATGGCTGAACAGGCGGCGTGGGAAGAGCTGAAGGTCGAGATCCGCATTGCGGCCGAGGCCGGAGTGAGTTACCGGGAGATCGGCGACGCCATCGGTGTGACCCGGGCCCGGGTGTACCAGATCGTGTCCGGCAAGCGATAGGCGGACGAGGCGGTAGCGTGCCTGCCGTGGTCCCTGACGACATCGATCCCCGCCGCATTCCCGCCCACGTCGCGTGTGTGATGGACGGTAACGGCCGGTGGGCCCAGCGCCGTGGGCTGAAGCGCACCGATGGCCACGCCGCGGGTGAGGAGGCGCTGTTCGACGTGGTCGACGGCGCGCTCGAGCTCGGCCTCGACTGGTTGACCGTCTACGCGTTCTCCACCGAGAACTGGCGTCGTCCGGCCGACGAGGTGAAGTTCCTCATGGGCTTCAACGAGTCGATCCTGCTGCGTCGACGCGACGAGCTCAACGAGCGGGGCGTGCGCATGCGGTTCATCGGTCGGCGCGACTGGCGGGTCCCCAAGCGGTTGCTGCGCCACATGCGCGAGACCGAGGAGCTCACCGCCGCCAACCGGGGGATGACCTTCACCATGGCGTTCAACTACGGCGGACGGCCCGAGATCGTCGACGCAGTTCGCCAGATCGTCGACGAGGGGATCCCGCCGAACAAGATCGACGAGCGCACCATCGCCAAGCACCTGTACGCACCCGACATGCCCGATCCCGACCTCATGGTCCGCACCTCGGGTGAGTTCCGCACCTCGAACTACCTGCTGTGGCAGTTGGCCTACAGCGAGTTGGTGTTCACCGAGGTCCTGTGGCCGGACTTCCGGCGCGAGAACCTGTTCGAGGCGGTCGCCGAGTTCCAGCGGCGCGAACGCCGCTTCGGAGGCGTCGACGGCGCCTGAGGCTCCGCGTCGGGCGGCCGCGCCGGCGCTAGCGTCGCGGTGTGAGCAAGGGAGCGATCTACCGAGACCACGGGATCGTTCTGCGCACCTACAAACTGGGTGAGGCGGACCGGATCGTCGTGTTCGTCACCCAGGGCCGGGGGAAGGTCCGAGCGGTGGCCAAGGGTGTGCGCAAGACCCGTTCCAAGTTCGGGTCCCGGCTCGAACCAACCAGCCACGTCGCTCTGCAGCTCTACGAGGGGCGCGAGCTCGACATCGTGACCCAGGCCGAGTCGGTCGATCACTTCCGGGCGATCCGGGAGGACCTCGAGCGCTACTCGCGGGCCATGTCGATGCTCGAGGCCGTCGACCAGATTGCCCAGGAGCGCGAGGACAACCCGCGCCTGTACCGCATGCTGCTCGGGGCGCTGCGGGCCCTCGCCGCCCAGGACTCGGCGCTGGTGGTCGGCGCCTTCTACTGGAAGCTGCTGACGCAGGAAGGTTTCGGGCCCTTCCTCGACTCGTGTGTGAGCTGCGGCGAGCCCGAGGCGGATTTGGTGGCGTTCGACCTGCACGAGGGCGGCACTCTCTGCCATTCGTGCCGGTCTGGCTCGCCGCTGTCGCCCGAGGCTCTCGACCTGATGCGACGGATCCTCGGGGGTCAGCTCGGCGCGGTGCTCAACGAACCCTCGTCGCCGGCGACCCACGAGGTCGAACAGCTCGCCACCCGGGCCATGGAACACCACCTCGAGCGCCGCCTACGGTCGGTGGGGCTCATCGAACGGGCCTGAGCGTCATCGCCGCAGGGTGATCAGCCCGCCGCGGCGGAGCCTCGCCGTGCTCGTCAGCCGTCCCGTGCCCACATCGCCAGCTTGCGCATTCGGGTGCGCTCCTCCGGCGTGGTGTTCCTGTCGGTCAGGCGATGGTCGACCGCCGCAGGGATCGCCCGCCGGGCCGCGTTGCGGTCCACCCGCCCCAGGAAGGCTCGGAGCATGATGCGCCGGCCGAGTGGCACGATCAGTCGATCGATGCCCGAGCCGGTGGTTGCGGCGCAGGCGAAGAGGACCCAGGTGTCGGCGACGTCGAATGCCGGGTCGCCGGCCGATGCGTTGGACCAGTCGATGACGACCGGTCCGTCCGGCGTCATCATCACGTTGAGCGGGTGAAGGTCACGGTGAACGAGGCGGTCACCCGGCACCGGAGCGTCGCGCGCCCCCGGCGGGGCAGGTGTCTGGTGGAGTCGCTCGTGGAGCTCGGCCAGCAGGCGGCCCGACCGCCGGAGGGGGAACGGTGGCGTGCCGACGGCCTGCATCATCGTCATGCCGTCGAGCCGATCCATGACGAGATAGCCGTCGCCGGCGTCGTACACCTCTGGACACGGGTATCCGTGGGAACGGGCGTACTGCATGATCTCGGCCTCGGTGACCAGCGAGCGTCCGTTTCGCGCCCTGCGCAGGACCTTGTGCGCTCCGTGCTCGAAGATCTCGCTGTCGCGGCCCTCGGCGATCTTGGGCCCGGTCGGTTCCATCACGCCAGTCTGTCGGTCGGCAACGCCGCACGGCGCTGACGGCCGACGACGTTGACCACCGGCGTCGCCAGGCGGCCGTCTACGACCAGCTGGACGCCTAGCTTCCACCAGCGCCCGCATCTGTCCACCGCCGAGCCTGGGCCTCTCCTACGCCGCTCGCAGCAGGCCGACGCCGAGCGTGACCGTCGCGATCATCACCGAGGCCGCTCCGAGGTAGGCGAGGTTGATGAGCCGGTTCGGGCGCTCGGCCGAAGGCGATGCGATCGACAGGAAGAAGCCGGCGGGCACGAGGATCGCCGACAGCGGGGTGCCCGATCGGGCCACCTGAGCCCACGCATCGCTCAACTCTGCGTGGTCGACCAGCGCCAGCATCGCCAGCGACAGGAGGAGCAGCACCCCGGCATGGGCGTGGCCGGCCGCCCACATGCGTTGACGGAGGGGGTGGTCGTAGTAGTCGGTGCGGGCGGTGATCCAGTGCCACAGAATGCTGGCCCCGCCGAAGACGACGCTGGGGTAGACGACCAGCAGGATTCCGGCCAGCCGGAGGCTCTCGGAGCTCATGGGGCTTCTCCTCGGTATGGAAAGCAATACTCTCCATTATGGCAAGTGGTACTCTCCAGTCAATGCGAATGCGCGAACTGAGCCAGAGCAGCGGGGTCCCCGCGGCCACGATCAAGTACTGGATCCAGGAGGGCCTGGTGGCTCCCGGGACACCGACGGCCCGCAACCAGGCCACCTACACCGAGGAGCATCTCGAGCGCTTGAGGGTGATCGTCGCCCTCCGTGAAGGCGCGGGTCTGGGCATCGCCGCACTGCAGCGGGTGTTCCGGATCATCGACGGAGCCGAGCACTCCGAGGAGCACTACCTCACCACCGCCATCAGCGCGCTGACCGCACCTGCGGCCGACGAGCGAACCGAGCGGGACACCGACCTCGGCCACGACGAGGCTGTCCGGCTGGTCGACGGGCTGATCGACACGGTCGGCTGGGACATCGACGAGGACTCCGCCGGGCGGGCCGACCTGGTGCGATCGGTGGCGGCGGTGCGCCGGTGGATGCCGGGGCTCATCGACGAGCCAACGGATCTGGCTCCGTTCGCCGCGGCGATGCGCGGGCTGGCCGAGATCGAGATCCCTGAGGCCTACGACCCCGACGGCGACCCCCAGATCCTCCTCACCTACGCCGTGCTCGGGACCGCACTGTTCGAGCCGGTCATCCTCTCGCTCCGCAAGCTCGGGCACGTCGACCGCCACCGTGAGCTGGCGCGCCGGTCCGGCGGTGGCTGAACCCTTTGGGGTCGGCGCAGGCCCCACCTGTAGCCTTGCCCGCTATGTCCGAGCCTGAGACCGCAACGCCCGAAGAGACAGGGCTGTTCGACAAGATCGTCAACCTGACCAAGCGTCGGGGTTTTGTGTTCCCGTCCGCCGAGATCTACGGCGGTTTCCGGTCGACCTACGACTACGGCCCGGTCGGGGTACTCATGCTCCGCAATGTGAAGAACTCGTGGTGGCGGTCGATGGTGCAGATGCGCACCGACGTGGTCGGGATCGACGCCGCGATCCTGTCGCCACCCCAGGTGTGGGAGGCGTCGGGCCACCTCGCGAACTTCACCGATCCCCTCGTCGACTGCCGGGCCTGCGGCGCCCGCCACCGGATCGACAAGCTCGACGACCCCGACACCTGTCCCACGTGCGGGAAGTCGGGCCAGTTCACCGAGCCCCGTCAGTTCAACCTCATGTTCAAGACCCACGCCGGACCGGTGGAGAACGACGGTGCGGTGGCCTACCTGCGGCCCGAGACGGCCCAGGGCATGTTCACCAACTTCGCCAACGTGTTGAACACCAGCCGCAAGAGGCCGCCGTTCGGCATCGCCCAGGTCGGCAAGTCGTTCCGCAACGAGATCACTCCGCAGAACTTCGTGTTCCGCACCCGTGAGTTCGAGCAGATGGAGCTCGAGTTCTTCGTGCCGCCCGACGAAGCCGAGAAGTGGTACCAGTACTGGTGCGCGGAGAGGCTGCAGTGGTACATCGACCACGGGATCCCCGCCGACCAGCTCCGCCTGCGGGCCCACGACGCCGACGAGCTCAGCCACTACTCGTCGGGTACCTCCGACGTCGAGTACCTGTTTCCCTGGGGTTGGGACGAGCTCGAGGGCATCGCCAACCGGGGCGACTACGACCTCACCCAGCACGCCACCCACTCGGGCGAGAAGCTCGACTACTTCGACCCGGCCACCAACGAGCGCTACACGCCCCACGTCGTCGAGCCCGCCGCCGGTGCGACCCGGACGATGATGGCGTTCCTCATGGCCGCCTACCACGAGGAGGAGGTCCGCGGCGAGACCCGTACGGTGCTGCGACTCCACCACCGCATCGCGCCCTACCAGATCGCCGTGCTTCCCTTGTCGAAGAAGGACACGCTGATCCCGCCCGCTCAGCAGGTCCTGTCGGCGCTGCAGCCGCACTTCATGTGCGACTACGACGAGACCCAGGCCATCGGTCGTCGCTACCGGCGTCAGGACGAACTCGGCACGCCCTACTGCGTGACCATCGACTTCGACAGCCTCGACGACAACGCCGTCACGGTCCGCGACCGCGACTCGATGGATCAGGAGCGGGTGCCGATCGCCGACCTCCTCGACTGGTTCCGCGAGCGCCTGGTCTGACCGAGAGAGCCCGGCGGGCGGAGGGCCCCGGGGGAGCGACAAGTGTCTTGACTTCGAGCGAACTTTAAGTCGTACGTTCGGTTCATGACCACCACCCGAATCGCACCCGCATCGGTCGTTCTCCACGAGCTCCTCGACGCCGAGCTCCAGTTCGACCCGACCTTCCGGAAGTACTACAGCAACCACCTGGCGATGGCTCTCGTCGCCCTCGACCAGATGGGTGCATCTCCCGACCGGCTGAAATCCGCCTTCGACGCGCATGCTCGTGGCGAGAGTGAGCGACGTATCGATGTCGACGGCCTCGAGGAACGTCTCGCCGAGGTCCGCACCGACGGGATCGCCGCTACGGTCCGGCGACGAGTGCCGGAGCTGGCGGTCGGCCCGGGCAGCCAGTTGTTCCACCCGATGATCCGACTCGCCTATGCCCTGGAGGCCTCGCATCCGGGACAGGTTGCCGCCGCCCTCCTCGACTGGGAGACGCGGCTCGAGGTGCTGCCCGGCCCGCCACCACCGACCGGCGGGCGTCGCCTGCCCGATGTGGCCGCCGCTCTCTCGGGGCACCCGGAGGGCACCTGGGACCAGACCTACGACCTCGAAGGAACCGCCGCTCGGCGCGAGATGGTCGATGCGCTCGGTGACGTGGCCGTCGACTCCGCCACCCTGGACGACATTTCGTCGTTCGCCCTCGCCGTCCACATCACCGCCGACGAGTTCGTGACCCTGCACATGGTGACGGGCTCCCGGGCCCTCCGAGTCGTGTCGGAGCGGGTCGATGACGACACCGCCCGTGTGCTGGCGGAGCGGGCGGTGGTGGTCATGGCGGTCGGCTACGCCATCGTCGGCGCGCCCCCGCTGCTCGACCGGGCACAGCTCGACGGGCTCCGAGCGGATGCTCTGCCCGGACGCGACGCCATCATCGAGCGAGCCGTCGCCTCGTCGGACCCCCACGTCATCAAGCTCGCCAACGTCGCCCTCACCGAGGAGCAGCGCGCCGACGAGCCCCTCTACCGACTGGCCGCTGCTCGGGCCGTCGGCCTGGCGACGACACAGCGTTGACGGCCCCGACCCGCCGGATCACTCCGGCGGGTCGGGATCACATCAGACGCGACCGCTGCCGACCGGCTCCCGGGGTTGGACGGGGTCGTCCCACCCGG
>SKKL01000139.1 GCA_007121465.1 Acidimicrobiales bacterium
CATGTCGCCCAGGCTCTCCCAGCCATCCTGATGGCGGGCGCTGGCCCCGATGTAGCGGTAGGTGGGGCGATCGGGATCGACGCGCATCCACACCTCCCCCACCTCACCGGCCGGAAGCTCCTCACCGTCGGGGCCACAGATCCTCATCGTGCCCTCGCGAGGCTTGCCGACCGAGCCCGGATGGGCGACCCACTCCTCGCCGCTGATCACCGTGACACCTTGGGCCTCGGTCCCCGCATACAGCTCCCAGACACGTTCGGGTCCGAGCCAGTCGATCCACGCCTCCTTCAGCCACGGGGGGCAGGGCGCTCCCAGGTGGAGGATGCCGTTGAGCGACGACAGGTCGCGGCCGAACTTCTCGTCGTCGGGCAAGCGCCAGATGCGATGCATCATCGTCGGAACCAGAAGCATCCAGTCGACCCGGTGGGTCTCGGCCAGCTCGAGACAGAGCGAGGCGTCGAAACGGGTCATGACGACGAGGTGGTTGCCGGTGAGCAGGCCGTTGATCGAGAAGATGAACGGGGCGTTGTGGTAGAGCGGTCCGGGGACCAGCTGGACGCCGTCGATCGACGAGCCGAACGACCGGGGGGCCTCCGGATCGATCACTCCCGCCTGACCCGACACGATGATCTTGGGCCGGCCGGTGCTGCCTCCGGAGGTGGGGGCCTTGAGCGCCGAGGCCGTGCGTTCGGGCAGCGGGCGGTCGTCGAGGCCGGGGTCGGGTTCGAATCCCTCGGGCACGCAGGTGCGGTCGCCGTGGGTGCCGGGCTCGACGCCCACCACGATGGGTGGGTCGGCCAGCTCGACGATGGCCTCCCGTTCGCGAGCAGGCAGGCGGGCCGACACCGGCTGGGGGGTCGCCCCGAGCTTCCAGGCGGCCAGGCAGGCTTCGTAGAACTCGATGCCGTTGGGCAGTCCCACGGTGACCAGGTCGTCCTGGCCGACCCCGAGCTCGGCGTAGGCCCTGGCCAGCCGGTTCGTGCGGCGGTCGAGCTCGGACCGGGTCACGGTGCGACCCTCGTGGGTGATGGCCGGGCGGTCGGGATCGCGAGCCGCCAGCCATCCCACGACGGTTCCGATCGGCATCTCGGCCATGTGCGTGTCTGTCCCCCCGGTGATTCTCCACGGACAGGGTGACCGTATCGGACGCGACGCGGCGAGACTGTGTGGGTGAGCGACTCCCCGCCCTCCTCGTCACCAGATCCGTTCGGCGAGACCGAGCGCATGCCCCCGCTCACCGTCGGCCGCACCCTGCGACGGGCGATGGGGCTGCGGTGCCCGGTGTGTGGCGGGCGTGGGCTGTTCTCCCGCTGGTTCTCCATGGTCGAGAACTGCCCCACCTGTGGGTTCCGGTTCCATCGGGTCGAGGGCCACTGGATCGGTGCGCTCGGGTTGAACACGATCGTCAGCTTCGCCGCGCTGTTGCTCGCGGTGGTGATCGGGATCGTGGTGACCATGCCCGACCCGCCGGCTGGGGCGTTGATCGCGGCCACCGTCACGGTCGCGGCGGTGACGCCGGTGGTGTTCTTCCCGTGGTCGCGCACGCTGTGGAGTGCGACCGACCTGTTGATGCGGCCCCTCGAACCCGACGACGATGTCGACGTCCGCTACTGGCCCGCAGCGAGGCCCCGCAAGCGTCGCTGACCTGGCGCGCTCAGGAGCGGCCGCCGCCGAGCTCCTCGACGAGGACTCTTCGGAGGATCTTGCCGGTGGTGTTGCGCGGCAACTCGTCGCGGAAGTGGACCTCGCGGGGGACCTTGTAGCGGGCGAGGTTCGACCGGACCCAGTCCTTGATGTCGTCCTCGGACGGCGACGCCCCCTCGGCGGGGACGACCACCGCGATGAGGCGCTGACCGAACTCGTCGTCGGGGACTCCGAAGCTCACGGCCTCGGCGACCGCGTCGTGAGTGAGGATGACCTCCTCGACCTCCTGGGGATACACGTTCTCGCCCCCGGACACGATCATGTCGTCCTCGCGGCCGTCGACGTAGAGCCGTCCCTCGGCGTCGAGATGGCCGAGGTCGCCGCTGTTCATGAAACCGTCGAGGACCTCTTTGTTCTCACCACTGGTGTACCCGTCGAAGAGCATCCCGCTGCGAACGAAGATGCGCCCCGTCTCCCCGACCTTGACCTCGTTGCCGTCGGCGTCGAGGAGCCGGACCTCGATCCCTTCGAGCGGCGGGCCAGCGGTGTCGGGCGCGGCTCGCAGGTCGCTCGGGTCGGCGATGGCCACCGCCGCGACCTCGGTGGATCCGTAGAGGCTGTAGATGGTGTCGCCGAATGCGTCCATCCACCGGGTGGCGAGGCCACCCGGGAGCGCAGACCCCGACAGGGCGACGATCTTCAGCGACGAGGTGTCGTGACGGGCGCGCTCCTCGGCGGGGACGTCGAGGATGCGCTGGAGCATGGCGGGCACGGCGACGAGAGTCTCGACGTTTTCGGCAGCCATCGTCTCGACCACCTCGGCGGGCACGAAGCGCTCCCGCAGGATCATGGTGGCGCCGGTGAGCGACGCCACCAGCATGTTGGTGAAGCCCCAGGTGTGGAACAGCGGAGCAGAGATGAGCGTCCTCGACCCAGCCCGGACGGGGATGCGGGTCATTACGGCGAGGTTGGCCTGCATCGACGCCTTGGCCTTGTCCTTGTCGATGCTTCGCTTGGCCCCCTTCGGCGTGCCGGTGGTGCCGGAGCTGAGGATGACCACCGCGCTGTGCGATGCAGGAGCGTCGACGGCGGAGTCGTCGCCGGTGACGGCGAGGTCGTCGAAGGTGGGGCGGTCGGAGTCGATGCTGTCGAGGGACCAGGTGCGGTAGGTGGCGATCTCGTCGGCGAGGCCCGACTCGGCGACCTCCGACGCGAAGCCGTCGTCGTGCACGAGCAGGGTGACGCCCTCGCGGCGGGCCACCTCGCCGAGCTGGGGACCGGAGAACCCGGTGTTGAGCAGCACGGCATCGGTGCCGAGCTTTCCGGCGGTGACGAGGGCCTCGACGAATCCGCGATGGTTGCGACAGAAGATGCCCATGACGTCGTCGGCGCCGACCCCGTCGGCGGTGAGGGCCCGGGTGAGGCGGTTGGTGCGCCGGTCGATCTCCCCCCATGTGAGGGAGCCCCGGTCGTCGATGAGGCCGGTGCGACGCGGATGACGGTGCGCGGCGAGCGACACCGCGGTGGTGGGCGACGACCCGAACTTCTTGGCCGACTTGGCGACACGGACCAACTTGTCGGGCCGGATCGGGCGGAGAATTCCGGCCCGGAACAGTGCTCCGGCGGTTGCAAAGCGTCCCATGTCGTCCACGACCCCCAAGGTGCGCGCTGTGGTTCGGCCCCCGAAACTAGTCGTCGCGGCGACGGCCAGGGTCAGGAGTCGACGAAGACGACATCGGGATCGGGTCGCTGGGGAGGCTCCACCGCACCGCTGGGCCACCCGAGGTAGATCAGGGCGACGAGACGGTCCTCGGTGTCGAAGCCGCACAGCTCCTTCACCGAGTCGGCTCGGAGCGGGGCGCCCGACCCCCAGAACGACGCGAGGCCGGCCGCGGTGGCGCCGAGGAGGAAGTTCTGCACCCCCGCCGCAGTGGCGTGGAGGTTCTCGACGTCGAGCTCGGGGTCGTCGTGGTGGGGTCGGGCACCGACGATGACGATGGTGGGGGCCCGCAGGTACTTGCCACGGGCCTTGTCGAGCTTGGCCTGGTCGGTGACCCCCTCGTCGACGAGCTGCTGGGCGACCAGCTCACCGAGGCGGATTCGCGAGTCGCCGGTGAGGACGGCGAACCGCCACGGCCACGTCCTCTTGTGGTTGGGGGCCCAGGTGGCCAGCCGGCACAGCCGGGTGACCAACTCGTCGGGCACCGATCGGTTCCGGTCGATGAGGAGGCTGGTGCGACGGCGGGTCGCCAGATCGGTGAAGGTTGCCAGTTCGGACAATCCGGCCAACTCGTTGGGCGCTCCGGCGTGGGGGGTCGATGGCTCCATGTGGCGGTCCTCGGGTCGGGGTGACCGCCACGCTACCGACGAGCCTGACCACCCGGACCGACGCGGCCATATTCCCGACCTCATGAGTCGGGTTTCGGTCCCGCTGTCGATACCCTCGGCGTCACCGGGTGTCCTCCACCACCCGGACCTCTCGCTCGAGAACGACCAACGAAAGGGGAACCCATGGGCCTCCATCTCGGAGACACCGCACCGGATTTCACCGCCGAGTCCACCGACGGAACCATCAACCTCCACGAGTACCTCGGTGACAGCTGGGGGATCCTCTTCTCCCACCCCGCCGACTTCACACCGGTGTGCACCACCGAGCTCGGCCGGGTGGCGGCCCTCAAGCCGGAGTTCGACAAGCGCAACGTGAAGGTCCTCGGCCTGTCGGTCGACCCGCTCGACGACCATCAGACATGGAGCACCGACATCGCCGAGACCCAGGGCACGGCCCTCAACTTCCCGCTCATCGCCGACCCCGACCGCACCGTGGCCGACCTCTACGACATGGTCCCGCCCGCCGCCGAGAACAACCTGACGGTGCGCTCGGTGTTCGTGATCGGTCCCGACAAGGCGATCAAGCTGATGATCACCTACCCGGCGAGCACCGGACGCAACTTCGACGAGATCCTCCGCGTGATCGACTCGTTGCAGCTCACCGCGAACTACCAGGTGGCCACCCCGGTCGACTGGGTCGACGGTCAGGACGTCATCATCGTCCCCGCGGTCACCGACGAGGAAGCCGTCGAGAAGTTCCCGAAGGGATTCACTCCGGTGAAGCCCTACCTGCGGATCACTCCTCAGCCCAACCGCTGACCACCGCTCCTACCGCCCGGCCTTCCGACGCTCAGTCGTCGGTTCCGGCCCGGGCGATGCGCGAGAACAGCGAACGCCAGCCCTCGGCGGCGATTCCCAGCTCGGTGAGTCGCTCCTCGAGATCGCCGGAGAGGTCGGTCGGCGCGACCCCGGTCGCGTCGGCCGACTCCCGGTCGGCGATGCGGGCCAACGCCTGAGCCACCTTGTCGTCGGTTCGGTCGGCGATGCGGATCGCCTCGGCCAGGTGCTTCTCGGCGTCGACCTCGTCGCCCAGGGCCCGCGCACGACAGCCGGCGGCTCCCAACACGGTGACCCGGTCGAAGTAGGTCGCCCGCTCCGCGTTGCACACCTGGTCGACAAACCGCCCGAGCTCGTCGTCGCGTTGGTCGACCGCCCGGCTGCACGCCAGCGACGACAGGGCATAGCCCGAGGGGAGCTCGTCGCCTTCGCTGCCGGCGGCCACCTCGAGTTGTGAGCGGGCCTCGTCGTCCTGGCCGAGCTGGAGCAGCGCCAGACCGAGGGCGACCATCCGATCGCTCTCGCCGATGACCGACGGGTCGAGGTCCTCGGCCCCGACCAGCGCCGCGGCGCGCAAGGCTCGCTCGGGGTCGCCGACCGAGACCGATGCGGCGGCGACCGCCGTCGGCCCGTTGGCCGGCACTCCGAGCTGACCACGACCCTTCTCGATGGCCAGATCGAGGGTGCGGAACCCCTCGCCGACCATCCCGAGGGCGAGGCGGGCGCGCCCGAGGACCGCCGCGGACTGGACCTCACGCTCGATGTCGCCCATGGCGTGGAACACCTCGAGGGCCTCCTCGGCCCGGGGGACCGCGAGCGACGCCCGGCCCGTCCACAGCCGCAGGGAGGCCGAGAGTACGAGCATCATGCCCGCCGCCCACCGATCGCCTCGGCGTCGGGACTCGACGAGGAGCAACTCGCTCAACTCCTCCGCAGCCTCCCAACGTCCATGGTGGAACTGGACCCAGGCCTTGAGCCCGAGCGCCCACCCGAGCCCGCCGCTGTCGCCGATCTCGTCGAACATGTCGGCCGACTCGTTGATCCGCCGGTCGGCTTCGCCGGGACGGCCGGCGAGGAAGGCCAGCCAGGCCAGGTTCTGCAACGCCCAGGCCTGGCCACGGCGATCGTCGAGTGCGGCGAAGGCGTCGAGCGCGTCGGAGATCGACCGGGACGCCGCGTCGGCGTCGCCGGCGAAGAGCTCGCTCATCCCCCGCAACCGGAGAGCCTCGGCCATACCCCGCCGGTTGCCCGTCGTCCGGAACTCCTCCTCGGCCTCGGAGAACGTCGCGATCGCGCGCGACCGGTCGCCTTCGCGGTCCTCGATCTTTCCCCGAAGGAGGATCGCCCGGGCCCGTCCGTGGCGGTACTCGATGGCTTCGGCCACATCGAGCGCGGCGTCGACGTCGGCCCGGGCCTTGGCCAGCTCCCTCATGTCGGCTCGGGCACTGGCCCGACCGAGGAGCACATCGACCCGCTCGGAGCCCGCCTCGGGAGGCACCAGGGCGATCGCCTGGGAGAAGAGACGTTCGGCGCCGAGGAACATGTCGACCGACGCCGCCCGCCGGGCCGCTTCGGTGATCCAGCGCAGGGCGCGCTCGACGAGATCCTCGGGAAGCCCCGAGATCCCACCGAGGTCGGCGGCCAGTTCGGCGGCCTGCCCGTAGTGGTGGGCGAGCGCGTCGACCACCACACCACCGACGGCCCCGTGGCGGGCAAAGTTCTGCTCGAAGTACTGGCCGATGCCCCAGTGGCGCTGAGCGCGGGCGCTCTTGGTGAGGGTGGAGTAGGCGACCTCGCGAACGAGGTCCGATCGGAACGAGTAGACCTCGTCGTCCTCGTCGAAGACGAGGATCTCTTTGTCGACGAGCCCCTGCACCGCGGCTCGGACCTCGTCGGCGTCGCGAATACCGAGCCCGGCACGGTCGGCGGCGGCCATGAGGACGAGCGCATCGACCGGGCCGCTGCGCCCGTAGACGGCGGCATCGTCGAGGGCGCGACGCTCGGAGTGGGCGAGGGTGTCGAGCCGGGCGGCGACGAGGCCCCGGAGCGTTTCGGGGAGGCCCTCACCGTCGTCGTCGGCCAAATCGTCGATGCCCACGCCTTCGCCGACGAGCGCGACCAGCTCCTCGAGGAAGAACGGATTGCCACCACTGCGGTCGAGCAGCGCCTCGCGCAACTGGGGATCGAGTCGGCCGTCGAGGAGAACGTCGAGGAGCGCGGCGGCGGCCTCCCGGCTCAGGGGGTCGACGTTGACCACGGTGGTGTTGTGGCCGGCGTCGGCCGGCACCCACTCCTCTCGGAACGGGGGCCGAGCGGTGGCGACGAGCAGGAACGGGGTGTCGGCGAGGCGTTCGAGGAGAGCGGCGAGCAGGTCGAGCACCGGCCCTCCCGCCCAGTGGAGGTCGGACAGGGCGAGCATGACCGGTCGATCGGCGAGAACCGCCTCGAGGAAGCTGCCGACCGAGCGGGTGACCTCCTCCCGTGCCCGTTGCGGTTCGATCTGGCGCAGGGGGCTCGGGAGGTCGAGGAGGTGCAGCAGCCCGTTGGCGACTCGGACGACTTCGCCGTCGGTGGCGTCTCGGCCGGTGGCATCGGCGACCGCGGCGACGACCTGCTCGGTGGCGGTGTTCTTCGGCTCGTCGCCGACGATGCCGATACCGGCCCGCACCGCCTCGGCGATGGGCCACCAGGCGTTGGCCTCGCCGTAGGGGATGCAGCGACCCGAGAGGACGAGGGCGTTTTTCTGTTGCTCGGCGAGGTGGGCGACTTCGGAGGCCAGACGGGACTTACCGACACCGGCCTCGCCGACCAGGGTGACGACCCCCGCCTGGCGGCGGTCGGTGGCGGTGTCGATCACCTGGCCGACGAGACCGAGCTCGGTGTCACGACCGATGAGCGGTGCCCGGGTGTGGCGACGGCGGTATCCGGGAGGGGCGACCTCACGGAGGGCCCGGTAGGCCTCGATCCGCTCGCCCCGGCCTCGCAGCTCGAGGGGACCGACCGAGTCGTAGGCGACGACGTCGGCGGTGGCCGCGTGGGTGGCCGCACCCACGAGCACCTCACCGGGCTCGGCCAACGACTGGAGACGGCTGGCGGTGTTCACCACGTCGCCCATGGCGGTGTAGTCGCCCCCGGCGCGCAAGGCACCGACGAGCACCTCTCCCGTGTTCACCCCGATGCGGATTCGCACGGGCGCACCGAGCTCACCGACGCGCCGGGTCAAGGTCTCTTGCATCCGGAGGGCGGTCCTCACGGCCCGCGCGGGATCGTCCTCGTGGGCGACGGGGGCACCGAAGAGGGCGACGATGGCGTCGCCGACGATCTTGTCGACACGGCCGCCAAAGCTCGTGATGTCGTTCACGAGCCATTCGAAACAGCGGTCGACGAGGTGCTTGACCTGTTCGGGGTCGCGGCCCTCGGCCAGGCCGGTGAACCCCACGAGGTCGGCGAAGAGAACGGTGACGATACGCCGCTCGTCTCCCAGCCGGTTCAGCTGGTGCCCACAGGAGGGGCAGAACCGCGCACCGTCGGGGGTCGGGGCGCGGCAGGAGGGACACATCACGAGCCCAGCATACGAGCCGTTCCGCTCGGTGACCCCGGTCACGGGGAACCCAAAGCGCCGTCATCACGTCGGAGACCTCGTTACGATCCCGTGTCGGCCGACACTTTCGGTCCCGGTCGACCCGACGCCACGCCACGACCCCTGCCACGAGAGGACCACGGTGACCATCACCGACACCGCTTCGAACTCCACGCCCGCTCCCACCGCTGCAGCGGCTCGGGCGGTCCGAGCGACCAAGACCTATGGAGCCGGCGACACCCTCGTCACCGCGCTCGACGAGATCGAGGTCACGTTCGACCAACGTCGGTTCACCGCCATCATGGGCCCCTCGG
>SKKL01000095.1 GCA_007121465.1 Acidimicrobiales bacterium
CGGAAGGTGCCGTGCCAGGCGAGCTCGGTGCCCTCCTCGCCTCGCGCGACGTAGCGCCAGTCGCCTCCGGGGCGAAGGTCGATCTCACAGGACACGAGAGGGCACCAGCTCGGTCCCCACCAGCGCAGGACGTGGCGCGGAGTGGTGATGGCCTCCCAGACGCGCTCGATCGGCGCCTCGAAGGATCGGGTGATGCAGATGGTGGTGTCGCTCGGCAGGGTCACGTTGGCGGATTGGTGGCGGGTGGCCATCAGGTCGGTCCTTTCTCGTCGTCGGAGTCTGTGTCCACGTCGAACTCCTCGTCGTGCAGGAGGTCGTCGAGGCGGTCGTAGCGCTCGTTCCAGAGGGCCTCGAACTGGCGGGTCCACTCGTGGAGCTCGCGCAGAGCGGTGGGGTCGACCCGGTAGACGCGGTGCCGCCCCTGGGTCCGGCACCGGACCGCCCCCGCATCCCGGAGCACGCGCAGGTGCTTGGAGACCTGGGGTTGGGGGAGGGCGAGGCTCTCGGTGAGCTGGCCGACGGTGCACTCACCCCGGGCGAGCGAGGCCAGGATTCGGCGCCGACACTCGTCGGCGACGGCGTTGAACACGTCGGCATGGGCAGGGGGTCGAGGCACTCCGCCATCATATGTCTATATGAGTATATGTCAACCCCGGGGTTCGCGGCCTATCGGCACCGAGGCCGAGGTCATGGGCGACTTCGGCGAGGCCAGCGAGAAGTGGACGGCGGAGGCCGAAGCGAGGCTCGAGGCCTGAGCGGCGGAATAGCGCGGCGCGTCGGAGCGTTGTCGCGGGCGTGACCCGTCTCGACCGTTCCGACGCGCCCATCCCTCTGTCGATCCTCGACCTCGCGATCATCAGCAGGGGAGCGACCGCCGCTGACGCCTTCGAGGGCAGCGTTGCCGTGGCCCGCAAGGCCGAGGAGTGCGGCTACCGGAGGGTCTGGTACGCCGAGCACCACAACATGGCATCGATCGCCAGCTCGGCCACCTCGGTGCTCATCGCTCACATCGCCGCCCACACCGAGACGATCCGCCTGGGCTCGGGCGGAGTCATGCTGCCCAACCACTCCCCGCTGGTGATCGCCGAGCAGTTCGGCACGCTCGCCACCCTCCACCCGGGCCGCATCGACCTCGGCCTCGGCCGTGCACCGGGCACCGACCAGAACACGATGCTCGCCATGCGACGCGACCATCGTGCGTCGGAGTCGTTCCCCCAGGACGTCGTCGAGCTCCAGGGCTACCTGCGGGGTGAGAGCAAGATCGAGGGGGTCGAGGCGATCCCCGGCGCCGGCACCGACGTTCCCCTCTACATCCTCGGCTCGTCGCTCTTCGGCGCCCGTCTCGCCGCCCTCCTCGGGCTGCCTTACGGCTTCGCCTCCCACTTCGCTCCCCAGGCACTGCAGGACGCGGTGGCTCTCTACCGATCCGAGTTTCGTCCCAGCGCCCAGCTCGCCGAGCCCCACGTCATCGCCGGGGTCAACGTCATCGCGGCCGACGACGCCGACGACGCCGAGGACCAGCACCTGCGGGTGCGCCGATCGCGGGTGGCGAGGATCCTCAGCCGTGGTGGCCGCCGCTTGAGCGACGAGGAAGCCGACGCTCTGCTCGACACGCCTCAGGCCCGCCAGGTGCTCGAGATGATGACCTACACCGCGGTCGGCACCTCCGAGGTGGTGGGCGAGTACCTCGACTGGTTCACCGGCCACGCCGATGCCGACGAGTTGATCATCGCCCACGCGTCGCCGACCCTCGACGCGCGCCTTCGTTCCATTGAGCTGGTCGCCGCCGAGTGGGGTCTGATCTGAAACTTACCCAGGGGTAGACCTCCAGCCGACCGCTCAGGTGCCGACGTGATGGGAGTGTCGGACCCAGCAGTCGAGGGCGCGGGGCGGGTCAGCCCCACCATCGCGCTCGCGTTGCTCGGCTATGTCGAGACAGCGCTCGGTGCCCGGGGCCTCGACCAGCTCGTCGCCCGCCACCCCGACGTTGCCGACCTGGGGGAGCTGACGCGGAGCGACCGGTGGTGGCCCCGCGAGGAGTTTCGCCCCCTCGTGAGCGCCGCGGTCGAGATCACCGGCGATCGCGACATCGGGCGCCGGACCGGCGAACAGGTCTTCCGCGATTCCCTCGGCGGAAGCGTGGCCGAGCTCATCTACTCGTGCGGGTCGCCCGAGGTGGCCTGCACGGTGATGGCCGACTACGCGGCTCGGATGTCGGTCGGACGGGAGATGACCGTGCGCGAGTCCTCCGACTCGCACGTCCTCCTCGAGGCCCGGTGGGTGGGCGTCGAGCCCGAAACGTTCGCATGCGGGTTCACCGCCGGCTACTTCTCCTCGCTCCCGAGCCTGTTCGGCAACCTCGGGACCGCCGCCGAGCTCACTTGCCAGACACGAGGAGCGCCCGCGTGCCGCATCCGCGTGTCGTGGCGTCCGGACCCCTCCCGACTCGACGCCCCCGACCACACCCCCCGATCGCGGGCCGTCCGGGGCTACTCGGCGCTCGAGCAGCTCGAGATGCAGCACCGGATGGCGGCCCGGCTGGTCGACGCCCATGAGGTCGACCAGGTCCTCGATCGGGTCGTGGCCAACGTCAGCCTCACGGTCGGAGCGCCCCGCTACGTGCTGGCCGTTCGGCTCACCGGCGAGACCGAGCGCCGCGTGCACGAGGTCGGTTTCGACGATCCCGCCGACGCCACGGCCCTGGCCGACCAGGTCGAGGCCGGGCGGCGGTTGGGCGACCACCACGCCGTCGTCGAGGTCGTCCACGGTGACCACGTCTATGGCCACCTGGTCGCCGTGTTCGCTCCCGGCTCGGGTGTCCGCTCGGTCGACCGGCGCATCCTCCGCTCCCACGCGCGGTTCGCCGGCTCGGCCATCCGCATCGTGGAGTCACTCGCTACCGCACGGCGTGACCGCGACACCGCCGCCGCCCTCCTGTCTTTCGCGTCGGCTCTGTCCCATGCCGACGACCGCGAGGGGGTCGCCCACACCCTCTGCCGGGTCCTTCCCGGAGCGGTGGGAGGCGATCAGGCTGCGGTGTGGCTGCCCGGATCGCCCGACGGAACCCTCGTTCGCGTCGACGTGCGCGACTCCGAGGGTCGTCGTCTCGCCGTTGCGGCGACCGACCAGGTCGACTCCCACGAGGCGCTGCCGCGCAGCGCTCGGTTCGGCGAGATCAGCCTGGTCCGTCCCGTCCCGGATGGCGAGGCGCCCGGACCGCTCGACGTGCTCCTCGCCCCGGGTACGGCGACGAACGAGGTCGCGGTCGTGCCGGTGGTGGCCCGAGGGCAGATCCTCGCTGTCGCCACCGTCACCTTCGCGAGTCCGATCCCGGCCCCGGAGCGTCCCGACATCGTCGCCCGCCTCGGCGGTCTGGCCGACCAGGCGGTCGTCGCCTTCGAGCACGCCCGACTCCTCGGCGAGATGCGCTATCAGGCCCTCCACGACGACCTGACGGGGCTCCCGAAGCGCAGCCTCGCCGAGGACCGCTGTCGGGTGGCGCTCGCCCGACGCTTCCGCACCGGTGAGCAGGTGGTGGTCCTGTTCATCGACCTGGACCGGTTGGAGGGGATCAACGAGGCACACGGTCGTGCCGTCGGCGACGAGCTCCTCCGCCAGTTCGCCGATCGCCTCCGGTCCGAGGTGCGCGACACCGACACCTGCGCCCGAGTGGGCGGCGACGAGTTCGTCGCGATCCTCGCGGTCGAACGCGACGCCGACATGGTCGCCGCGGTCGCCCATCGGCTCGCCGCTCGTTTTGCCGAGCCCTACGAGCTCGCCGGTGCCACCGAGGTCGTGACCGCGAGCATCGGGATCGCCCTCGCAGGCGACGAAGACATCACCTTCGAGTCCCTCGTCCGGCGTGCCGATGCCGCCATGCACTCGGCCAAGGTCGCCGATCGCAACGGCGGCGGGTCCGCCCCGCCCGGCCTCGTGGCGAGAGACGATCCGGGCGCCTAACGTCGGCGTCGAGCCCGCCGTCGGTCGCGTGGGTGAGGAGGGGACGTGCACGAAGTGAGGCTCGCCAACGACGCCGACGCGCCCGAGGTCGGGCGAGTCTTCGCGGCCGGGTTCCGGGAGGACCCGGTCATGTGCTGGGTGTTCTCCGAACCGGACCGCACCAGGAAGATCACGAACCTCTTCACGTTCCTCGCCCACGAGTCCCTGGTGCCACTCGGAGCGACCTGGGTGCTGCCCGGATCGGCCGCCGGATGGCAGCCCCCGGGCGAGCGGGAGCCCTCTCCTGAGCGGGCCGAGCGTTTCGAGGCGGCGATGGCTCTGGCCACCGAGGCCGACGGGGAACGGCTGTCCCACTTCGGCGCCGAGGCCGAGGCTCGGCGCCCGGCCGAGCCGCACTGGCACCTGAGCGTTCTGGCCAGTGACGACGAGGCGAGGGGTAAGGGGCAGGGCGCCCGCCTGCTGGTCGAGTCGCTGCGACGCATCGATGCCGATGGCCTACCGGCCCATCTCGAGTCGACCAACACCCGCAACGTCCCGCTCTACCTTCGTCATGGCTTCGAGGTGGTCGAGGAGGTTCGGTTGCCCGACGGCCCGATCTTCACGGTGATGGTGCGCCCACCGGTATCGGGGTAGTCGGGAAGGTCCTCTCCTGGGTCAGAGGTGGCTGACGGCGCCGCGTCCCAGACGAGCAGCTCCCCGCAGTGGCAGCGGAGGCGGAACGGTGTCGACGATCCGTCGGCCTCGGAGACCTCGATCCGGCGGGGTCCGAGGAGGACTCGCCTCTGGCAGCGGTGACAGTAGGGGGCGAACACCTGTCGACCGTCTCACCATCGGCCTGCGAAATACCGGGCCAATCTGGCACAATCGGCTGGTGGATCTCCAGGCCAATCCATCCCAATCTGTCGTCGGCCCCGAGCGCCTCGCCACGCTCGTGCAGGGATGGTCGAACACCGGACACGGAACCTTGGCCCAACGCCTCGCCCACGCCGTCCGCCAGGCGATCGCCTCCGGTCTCCTCGGGGCCGGAACCCGCCTGCCCTCCGAGCGCCGCCTCGCGTCGGCTCTCTCGGTGAGCCGGTCGACGGTGACCGCCGCCCTCGACGAACTGCGGGCCGACGGGGCCGTCGCCTCCCGGGTCGGCAGTGGCACCGTGGTCGCGGTCGGGGACGCGTCCTCGGTGTATGTCACCCGGGTCGCCGAACACGTGGCGGGCCTCGACGGGATCGATCTGGCGATGGGCTACCCACCTGACGCCTCTCATCTCCCGCCCCTCGACCTCGACGTGGCCGCTCTGTTGGCGAGCGGTGAGGGCCCCGGAGTGCAACCACTGGGGTTGGCGTCGTTGCGCCGGGCGCTCGCCGACCGACACAGCCAACGGGGTTTGCACACCAGCCCGCAGGAGATCCACGTGACGGCGGGAGCCCACCAGGCCCTCGCCCTCGCCCTCGACGCCCTCGCCCGAGGTGGTGTCCTCGCCGTCCAGGAGGCCTGCCATCCGAGTGTCTTCGACATGGCCGAGACGATCGGAGCCCGGCTGGTGGCGGTGCGGGGCGACTCGGCGGGGATGGTGCCCGACGAGCTCGAGCGGGTGATCCTCTCCGAACGCCCCTCGGCCCTGTACGTCCAGAACGGTCCCCACAACCCCACGGGGGTGGTCGCTCCAGCGGCTCGGGTTCGAGCGATCGCCGAGCTGGTCGATCGCCACGGAGTCCCCGTCATCGAGGACCGGGTGAGCGCCCCCCTTGTGTTCGACCGTACCGAACCGCTCGAGCTCGGCTCGTTGTGCCGGGCCGCCACCATCGTGCGAGTCGACTCGTTCTCCAAGGTGGCCTGGGCCGGTCTGCGGGTCGGGTGGATGCGAGCACCGGCTCCCTTCGTCGAACGGACCCTGCACCTCCGCCTCGCCGTCGACCTCGGACCCTCGGTTCCCTCTCAGCTCATGGCTCTCGAACTGCTCGGCCATCTCGACGACCTCGCCGATGCTCGCCGGTCCACCTTGAGGGGTGCGGTCGATCGCGCCCTCGCGTCGATCCGCGCCGACTTGCCCGACTGGAGGCCCACCGAACCCCAGGGTGGATCGGCGATCTGGGTCGAGCTCCCCATCGCCGACTCGCGACCGTTCGTGGCCCATGCCACCCGGCACGGGGTGAGCGTGGCGGCAGGCAGTCTGGCTCGGCTGGGAAACGTCGCTGACCCCCACATCCGCATCTGCGTCGACCGGCCGGCTCCCGTGGTCGATGCCGGCATCGAGCGCCTCGTGCGTGCGTGGCACGACTTCGTCGGCCGGTCGAGCGACACCAGCTGAGTCGCCTCGCTCTCGGACCCGGTCACCCGAGCGCGCCGAGCGGCAGGTGGCTAGCGTCGAGGGACGAGAACCCGGCACAGGAGGGGATCGACATGGCCACCACCCACGGGGGTCGACTGGCGGCGATGGCACTGAAGGCGGCCGGGGTCGAGTGCGTGTTCACCCTCTCGGGAGGCCACGTCATGGCGATCTACGACGGGTGCCTGGACGAAGACATCCGGGTCGTCGACGTCCGTCACGAGCAGGCCGCGGTCCATGCCGCCGATGCGTGGGCGCGGCTCAATCCGGGTCGGGTCGGTGTCGCCATCCTCACCGCCGGGCCGGGCGTCACCGACGGCGTCACCGGTGTGGCCAACGCCTGGCGGGCCAACTCGCCGATCGTGGTCATCGGCGGTCAGGGACCGTTCGACAACATGCGGCGCGGTTCGTTGCAGGAGATGGACCACGTCTCGGTCATGCGGCCGATCACCAAGTGGGCCGACGCCTGCTACCAGACCGAACGCATCGCCGAGTACCTCGAGGTCGCGGTCCGTCACGCCATGTCGGGGGTGCCCGGCCCGTCGTTCCTCGAGATCCCGATGGACGTGCTCGGCGGACCGGTCGACCTCGATCGCACGGTCATCCCCCGGTTCCGGGACTACCGGGTGGCCTCGGCCGCGCCTCCCGATCGCATCGAGGAGGCGGCCGGGCTGGTCGCAGCCGCCGACCGTCCGGTGGTGATGGCCGGCACCGCCCTGAAGTGGTCCGAGGGTGGCGACGCTCTTCGCCGGTTCGTCGAGGCGACCAAGATCCCGTGCTTCACCAACGGCATGGGTCGGGGTCAGCTTCCGATGAGCCATCCCCAGTTCTTCAATCGGAGCCGCAAGGACGCTCTCGGCGACTCTGATCTCGTGGTGTTGGCCGGGACACCGCTCGACTTCCGGATGCGCTATGGCGCGTCGATCCCTGCCGAGACGAAGCTCGTGCAGCTCGACCTCGACGAGACCCTCATCGGCCAGAACCGCTCCACCGACGTGAGCCTGGTCGGCAACCTCGGGGTCAACCTCGATGCGTTGCGCGACTCGCTCGACGCGCAGGGTCTGGCGGTGGACCACTCCGACTGGTCGCTGCGTCTGCGGGCCATCGAGGACGGGGCCGAGGCATCTCTCGCCGCCCAGCTCGGCAGCGACGAGATGCCCATCGACCCGATGCGGTTGTGCGCGGGCATCGCCGAGGTCGTGGAGTCCGACCCCGACATGATCGTCATCGGCGACGGCGGCGACATCGTGGCCCAGGCGTCGAAGGTGCTGCGGGTTCCCGACCGGGGAACGTGGATGGACCCGGGCCCGCTCGGCACGCTCGGGGTCGGCATGCCCTTCGCCCTCGCCGCCCAGCTCGCCAACCCCGACAAGCGGGTTCTCATCGTCTACGGCGACGGCGCGTTCGGTCTCAACGGCTTCGAGTTCGACACCGCCGTGCGCTTCGGGCTGCCCATCGTCGGCGTGGTCGGCAACGACGCGGCGTGGGGTCAGATGATGCGACCACAGGCGATGCTCTACGGCAACGAGCGCCTGGTCGCCACCGAGCTCGCCTACACCCGCTACGACAAGGTCGTCGAGGCTCTCGGGGGCCACGGCGAGCACGTCACCAAGCCGGGTGAGATCGTTCCGGCGCTCGAACGGGCTCTCGCCTCGGGCAAACCGGCGTTGGTCAACGTGGAGATCCGCAAGGACGTCGACGGCATGAAGGGCTCGACCTACGTGTAGGGACCCCGCACGTCCCCGCCCCGACGGTCAGTCGAGCGGGTCGAGGGGACCGAACTCGAGGTCGAGGACGGGCTCGTCCACCTCGGCGTCGACCACTTCGGCCCCGAGGTCACGGGGCGGCTTCGGTTCGAGCACCTCGGCGAGGTTGAGCATCACCGTGGCGAGCACGGCGGTGTGACCCGGGGCGCGCTGCTCCACGATCGGGCGGCCCTGCAGATCCCATCGCTGCATCGATCCAGCCTATCGGCGGGCGTTCACAGCTCCCGGGCGTCGTAGCGGGCCATGGCGAACCACACCAGGGCCGGCGCCACCACGAACGTGACGAGGATCGAGCGCAGGTAGTCGGTGACGGGTGCGCCGTCGATCAACCCGGCGATCGCGCCGAACAGATGGCTCGGCAGCCAGACCTCCACCGCAGGGACGAGACCGAAGATCGGCAGGACGACGAGCACGCCGAGAGAGCCGAGCGCGACCGCGGGCACGCTGCGCATGAGGCCACTCACTGCGGCGACGACCGACACGGCGAACACGAGGTAGAGGCCGCCGAGGGCGGTGCCCGACAACATCGCGCCGACCGGTAGCCCGCCGATGAGCGAGGCGGTGAGCGCCCAGGCGATGGCCGTGCCGACGACCAACGCCAGCACGGCGGTGGCGCTGACCACTCCCACCCGGGGAAGGACGAGGCTGCCGGGC
>SKKL01000131.1 GCA_007121465.1 Acidimicrobiales bacterium
ACCATCTCGATGCCGAACACGCCGAACATGATGCGGATGAGCGCGTAGGCCGCCACCTTGACCTGCACCGCGGCGAGCAGGGCGGCGACACCGGGCGGTGCGTAGCTGTGGGCCTCCGGCAGCCAGATGTGGAGGGGGAACAGCGCCATCTTGATGGCGAGGCCGGCGACGATGAGCACGAGGGCGGCGATGACGGTCTCGTTGCCGAGTTGGGGGGCGATCCGCTCGGCGACGTCGGCCATGTTCAGCGAGCCGGTCATGAAGTAGAGGAACCCGACACCGAGAAGGTAGAACCCGCTGCCGATCGTGCCGAACACCAGATACCGGAGGCTGGCGAGGGTGGCTCGGGGCCCGCCGAGAGCCACCAGTGCGTAGCTGGCGATGGCGTAGATCTCGAGGAAGACGAACATGTGGAACAGGTCGCCGGTCATCGCCACGCCCTGCAGCCCGCCGAGGAGGAGCAGGACCAGCGGGTAGAGCGGAACGCCCTTGGTGACCACGACCCCGAAACCGGGCTTGGACGGGTAGATCACCACGAGGAAACCGATGGACGCGATCAGCACCGAGATGAACCCGGCGAGGGGATCGAGCACGTACTCGACGCCGATCGGCGGCGCCCACCCGCCGAGCTCGTGGCGGATGGGATCGCCGTCGAGGGCGGCGGCAAGACCGACCACCGAGAGGATCAGCACCGAACCGATCGACAGGACCGACACCACGCGGGAACCGAGCGGCGACCAGATCCCGACGAGCGCGGCGAGCGCGGCTCCGGTGAGCAACAACAGCGGCAGAAGTACCGGGACGAGCTCGATGTTCACTCGCCGCCCCCGGGGTCGGTCTCGACAGCGGATGATGAAGTGGGGGGTGACGACGCCTCGGGCGAGGAGGCAGCATGGTCGGGCAGCTCCGAGCCGATGATGCCGAGGATCGCCTCCTCGTCGAGGGTCCCGTAGGCGCGGTGGAGCCGGAGGAGGAGCGCGAACGCCACTCCGATGATGCCGGCGCCGACGACGATGGCGGTGAGGATGAGCAGGTGGGGAAGCGGGTTGACGTAGTCCGCGGCCACGACCTCCCGACCGGGAAGGATGACCGGCGCTTCGGCATCGTCCTTCACGCTGCCTTCGATGAAGAAGATGAAGATGGCGGTGTGGAAGATCAGCATGGCGATGATCTTCTTCACCAGGTTGCGGTGCGCCAGCATGCCGTACAGGCCGATGGCCAGCAGGACGACGACGAAGAAGTAGACGTAGCGGGCGAGGAAGATCTCGAACATCAGCGAGCCTCCTCCCCGTCGCGGATTCCTTCGCTCGACCCGAGGGGCACCTCGACATAGCCATCGGCCTCGGGGATCGTCTCGTCGGGCCCCTGGATCTCGGCCAAGGAGTCGAAGAGGCTGAGCATCACCCCGGCCACGGCGAGACCGACTGCTATCTCCACCAGGAGGATGCCGAGGTACCGTCGGTCGGCGGCGTCGCCCCCGAACCACTCGACGGCGGCGTAGTCGAGATAGGCCTCGCCGCTGACGACCGACAAGCCACCGATGGCGATGAAGCCGAGCACGCCCACACAGCCCGCGGCGGGCCCGATCACGGCGGGGAACCACTTGTGGCTCACCTCCGGAGCGACGGTGATGCGCAACAGGATCACGCCGACCCCTATGACGATGCCGCCGGCGAAACCGCCACCGGGGCCGTAGTGGCCGTGGGCGACCACGTAGATGCCGAACATCATGATGAGGGGAGCGAGGAGCACACAGATGATCCGCACGACCTGTCCCGGGTACTCGCTGATCACGTGACGTCCCCCTCTCCGTCGAGGCGGCCGGGGGCGGGGTCGGGTTCGCGTCCCGGCATCGTGCGGATCACCAGCAACACCGCCAACCCGGCGGTGAAGATCACGATGACCTCACCGAGGGTGTCGATCGAGCGGTAGTCGGCGAGCACGGCGGTGACCACGTTCGGGGTGCGGGAGTCGACCAGCGCCCCCTCGATGTAGTCGGGCGACACGTGGGTGTGGGCGGGCGCGTCGGGGTCGCCTCGGTCGGGCAGACCCGACGAGGCGAAGACCATCAGCCCGACGAACACCGCGATGAGCGGGAGGAGCAGGATGACCGGGCGTTTCGACTCGAGCTCGGCGGCTCGCTCGCCGGTGTCTCGGATGAGGATGATGAACAAGATGCCGGTGAGCCCCGCGCCGAGCACCGCTTCGACGAAGGCCACGTCGACCGCGGCCATCGCCCCGAACATGACCGCCACCATGAGGCTGAACGTGGCGAGGATGGCGACCGCGGCCATGAGGTTGCGGACCCGCAGGGCGAGGAGGGCCAGCACCACGAGGATCACGAAGAACAGCAGATCGAGTTGCCAGATCACTGCGGCACCTCCCCGTCGTCGGGGCCGTCAGACGGATCTCGGTCGGCCCACTCGGCGAGACGTTCCAGCCCCTCGGGTTCGGACTCGGCCAGCTCGGCGAGCTCGGCCACCTCGGCGGGGTCGGTCGGTTCGATGTCCATATCGGGGTCGATCGTCTCGACCCAGGCCCCGACGCCTCGGGCGCCCGTCTCGTGAGCGTCCGGTTCGACGGGAACTCGCTGGAGCCGGTGGGCGCGGGCCAGCGCGTGGATGGCGGTGGGATTGGCGACCAGGGCGAAGGCGACGAGCAGGACCAGCTTGAGGGTGTGCTCGTCGCCGCGGTGGTAGACGATGACCCCGAGGATCACCGCGGCGACGCCGAGGCTCTCGGACTTCGCGACGACGTGGGCCCGGGTGTAGAAGTCCGGGAATCGGATCAGCCCGAACGCGCTGACGGCGAGGAAGAACACCCCGACGACCATGAGGACGATGGCGAGTGCGGTCATGGGCGCTCGTCCTCGGGCGGACCCTCACCGGGGTGGATCTCGTAGTACTTGCCGAGTGCGAGCGGCAGGACGAACGCCAGGAGGGCGTAGGCGATGGCGATGTCGACCACGGTGTCGACCCGGCCGAGGGCGCTCGACACGAGCACGAGGATGACGAGGCTGTTGGCGGTGACGAGGGCGACCGCCACCAGCCGGTCGAACACCGTCGGCCCGTCCCACACCCGGTGGAGACCGATGAGCAGGAGCAGCCCGACGGCAAAGGCCATGGCGATGAAGAAGGCCTCCATCAGCGAACCGCCTCGGGGATCGGCTCCCAGGTGATGACCGGCGGCTCCTCGGGCTCCTCGCCGAGGAAGCGGCCGACCATGTTCTGCATCCGCGCGGTGCGCAGGTCGTCGAAGGCGTCGGGCAACAGGGCGTGGACGAGGTAGTGGTCGCCGTCGAGGCGGATCGTCATCGTGCCGGGGACCATGGTGATGGCCGTGGCGAGGACCACCCGGCTGATCGGGCGCTTCATGGTGGTGGTGAAGCGGACGAACCCGGGGCGGAACGGCAGACCGGGATGGATGGCGAAGTAGGCGACCTGCACGCTCGCGGCGATGATCTCCCACAGGACCCAGGCGGCGAACACGCAGAACCACCAGGCCCGCACGATGCGGTTGGCGACCGAACCGTGGGGATGGTGCAACACGGTGGCGATGATGCGGTTGGTGACCAACGAGACGAGGACCGCGCTGACGAACCCGAACACGAGGAACGTCGCGCCGTACTGATCGGACAGGATCAGCCAGAAGCCGAACAGGACCGATACCTGGGCGAGGAAACCCGGCCAGTGCTTCACGTCACCACGCTCCCGAGATCACAGCGGTCGACAACAGCAGGAGGATCGCCACGAGCATGATCGCTCCGAGAGCGGGAGTGGGGGTCGGGGCCTGGTCGCGGCGACCGAGGCCACCGGCGGGACCGAGGGTACCGTCGGTGATCCGCAGCCAGGTTCGGGCCCCGTACTGGCGCGCGGTGGCCATCGGTTGAGGCCGGGTGGCCGCGAGGGCGTGGGCTCGTGTGACCACGGCCGGCCCGCCACGGCGGTAGATCCAGTCGGTGTCGAGGGTGATCGACGGTTCGCCCTTCAGCTTGGTGGCGAGCAACCAGAACCCGAGACCAGCGAGGACGAGCAGCTGCATGGTCTCGGAGAGGTGCGACGCGGTGAAGGGCTCGTAGTCGACCGGGTTGGGCATCAGGTCGTAGAGGAGGCCGGGCCGCACACCGAGCAGCACGTTGGCGGCGGCGGTGATGCCCATGGCCGCGAACATCGTGGCGGGAAGGGGCCGGATCGGGATCCCCCGGTCGGGACCACCGAAGGCGAACCACGGCAGCTTGAGCGCAGTGGACAAGAACGTGCCGACCGAGACGATCTTGAGGAGGTAGACGACCAGGTACATGTTGTCGCCGTAGGCCGCGTCGATGACCAGTTCCTTCGACACGAACCCCGAGAACAGCGGGACCCCCGAGATGGAGAGCGCACCGACCATGTAGAGGACCATCACCCACCGCAACGGTCGGGCGAGCCCACCCATGTCGGTGAGCTTCTCCTTGCCGGTGGCGTGCACCAGTGCCCCCACACCCATGAGGAGGAGCCCCTTGTAGAGGATGTGGGCGACGGCGTGGGCGGTGGCACCGTTGACCGCCGCGGCGGTGCCGATCCCCACTGCGGTGATCATGAAGCCGACCTGGCTGATGATGTGGTAGCTGAGGAGCCGGCGGACGTCGTTCTCGAGGACGGCGTAGATCACGCCGTAGAAGGCCATGGCCACGCCGAGGACGATGAGCAGTTCGGTGCCGGGGAACCCTCGCAGCAGGGCATAGACCGCCGACTTGGTGGTGAACGCCGACAGCACGACGGAGCCCGCGATGCTCGCCGACGGGTAGGCGTCGGGCAGCCAGGGGTGCAACGGCGGCATGGCGGCCGACAGGAGGAAGGCGATGAGGATCAACGCCGACGAGGCGTGCCCGTCGAACTGGTCGAAGGCGAGCGACCCGCCCGTGGAGAGGTGCCACAGGGTGCCGCCGAGCAGGAGGCTGCCACCGAGGACGTGGATCAGCAGGTACCGGTAGGCCGCGCCGGGCGAGGATCGGTTCCGGCCGAGGGCGATGAGCAGCGTGCTGGCGACCGCCTTCAGCTCCCACATCACGAAGAGGGTGAGGAGGTCGCCGGCGAGGACCACGCCGATGCCGAGGCCGGCGTGGAGCAGGGCCGACACCTGCTCGCCCTTGCTGAACGTGGAGAAGCCGAAGAGCCCGGCGAGGGCGGCGATGGCGATGAAGATGAACGCGAACGGCAGGCTGAGGTCGTCGAGGCGCAGGACCGTCAGCTCGTAGCCGAAGAAGTCGAGATGCTGGGTGGTGCCCTCGTCGAGAGCCAGCAGCTGGAGGAGAGCGACGACGGGCGCGGCGAGCAGGACAAGCGCACCGATGCGGCGGGGCACCATCCCGGCGACAGCGGCAGCGACGAGGAAGGGGACGACCGGATGCTCAAGCATCGGTCACCTCCGGGCGGCGAACCTCGTCCTCGTCGGGCGCGGGGTGGGTGTCGGGTTTCTCGTCGGGTTGGTCGGTATCTGCCCAGTAGGCGTCGGGACGGGACAGCAGCGCCTTGCCGAGCCACTTCGACCCGAGGATGAGTCCCACACAGCCGAAGAAGCCGATCGACGCGATCAGCCCGGGCCGGGACGCTCCGAGCGCGAGGTCGGTGGCGAGGCTCACGGCGAAGGCGACGATGACGGCCATCCAGGTGGTGCGGTAGCTCACGGCGCCACCCCCATCACGTCCTCGGCGTTGGTGGTGGCCAGTTCGAACACCCCGACCAGGTCACCGAGGCCGAGGAAGAGACCGAGCCCGGCGGTGACAGCGATGGGCACCACCATGAAGGGGGACGCCTCACCTCTCAGCCCGAGGGGAACCCCGGCGTCGACAGCCGGCAGGGGGCGGAAGAACGCCCGGAACACGATGGGGAAGAGGTAGCCGGCGGTGAGCATGCCGCTGAACAGCATGACGCCCGCGAACACGAGTTGGTCGGCATCGGCTCCGCCGAGCACGAGGTACCACTTGGACATGAACCCGCCCATCGGGGGGAGGCCGGCGAGGCCGAGAGAGGCGAGGCCGAAGGCGCCCATCGTGATCGGCATCCGGCGTCCGACTCCGTCGAGCTGGCTCACCCGGTCGTAGTGGAGGTGCACGTAGAGCGCGCCGGCCACGAAGAACAGGGTGATCTTCAGGGCGGCGTGGTTGACCATGTGCAAGAGCCCGCCGGTCCACCCGGTGGCCGACAGCAGCGACAGACCGAGGACGATGTAGGACAGGTGGGCGATGGTCGAGTAGGCGAGCCGGCGCTTGATCTGGTCCTGGAACAGGGCGATGAAGGAGGCGACGACGATGGTGAGCGCCGCCAGCCCCGAGAGCACGACGGCGATGCCGATGTCAGAGAGCGGACCCGGCCCGATCACGTAGCCGATGGCCCGGGCGAAACCGAACACGCCGGCCTTCACCACGGCCACCGCGTGCAGGAGTGCCGACACGGGGGTCGGGGCGACCATCGCCGACGGCAACCACTTGTGCAACGGGATGATCGCCGCCTTCGACCCGAAACCGAGGACGAACAGGGCGAAGACCCCGATGATCGCCATGTCGCTCATCCGGCCCTCGACGATCCCTCCGGGGACGAAGGTGAGGTCGCCGAGGGAGTGGTGGAGCACGGCGAGGGCGAGGAGGAGCGCGGCCCCTCCGGTGAGCAGGTAGGCGAAGTAGCGGCGCCCGGCGGCACGGGCCGCATCGGTGCCGTGGTGGGTCACGAGGGGGTAGGTGGCGAGGGTGAGCGCCTCGTAGAACACGAAGAACGTGAACAGGTTGGCCGAGAAGGCCAGCCCGACGACCGCGGTGAGGCACAAGGCGAAACAGGCGAAGAACCGGGTCTGGTGACCTTCCCCGTGCCCGCGCATGTACCCGATCGCGTAGAAGGAGGTGGGGATCCACAGGAACGACGCGAGGAGAGCGAAGAGCATTCCGAGCTCGTCGACTCGCAGCTCGAGGACCAGGCCGTCGGCCAAGGTCAGGATCGTGACAACGGTGGGCTCGTCGCCCCGGAGCACGCCGGGGAGCAGCGACGCCACGAGCCCGAACAGCAGGAACGACGCCAGGATGGTCCAGGTCTCCCTCAGGTTCGGCTTGCGCCGACTCAGGGCGATGAGCCCTGAGGCCAGCGATGGCACCACGAGCGCCATCGTCGACACGACTTGTGGAGACATTGCCGAATCACCGCCCAGGGGGAGACCGAGGTGGCCTCTACTGCCCTGGTGCAGTTGAGGCGCTACGACGATACCGACCGTCGGGCACCAGTCCTACCAGATCGAGGGGGATATCGTGACCTTGCCACCGTGCGTTGGTCACACGAGGACAGGTGATGTCGAAGCCGCACGACAGGTCGGGGTTGGAGGAGTTGCTGGTCGCCGCTGACGGCGAGGACACCGACCAGGTGTCGGTCGTCGCGGCCGCGGCTCTGGCCGGGGCCGCGCCGCTGCGGGTAACGGTGCTCAGCGTCGCCGATCCGGCCGATCACGACCGTCGCCGAGCGCTGCTCTCCGCCTCGATCGACGCCGTCGGGCTCGAGGCGACCGTCACCGTGGCACCCGGCGATGTGGTCGACACCCTCCTGCACCAGGCTCGCTCCACACCGGGCCGGTGGTTGTGCCTCACCAGCCAGGGCCGGGGTCCCTTCGGCGACCTCCTGGCCGGGAGCATCACCGAGGCGGTAGTTGCGTCGTCCACGGTGCCGGTCGTGATCATCGGCCCCCGGGCCGATGCCAGCCGGCTCGCCGGCGACGGCCCGGTGCTGGTCAGCATCAGCCCCGGCGACGACCCGACGGCGCTCGAAGCAGCACGCATTCTCGCCGCGCACCTGGGAACGGGCCTGGAACTCGTGGGAGTCGTCTCCCCCGAGGAGCGGGTCGAGATCGACGAGGTGCCCGCCACCGACTCGCCCGCGGCCGGCGCCCGGCAGCAGCTGCAGGGCCTCGCCGACGCCCTCCCCGACGCAGGGGTCGGTCAGGTCGGGGTTCGGGTGCTCCACGGGGCCGAGGTGGCCGACACCCTCGCCCACCTGGCCGAGGAAACCGGCGCGGCGGCGGTGGTCATGGCCAGCCACGGGGTGAGCGGGCTCCGCCGACTCCTGAGGGGGAGTCATACGCTCCGCATGGCGGCGCTCGCCCCGTGTGCGGTGGTGTCGGTCCGGGTACACGGCCCCGAGGCCGAGTGGTCGGGGTAGCGCGCCGGGAGCCCCGAGGCACGGCGACCGGCCCTCAGCTGTCGCACTAGGGTCTCGTCGTCCCGATTCGCTGTGAGGTGTCCATGTCCCTGCGACGCATCCCCCGACGGGTCGGCGCCATCGCCGCCGGCCTGTTGACCGCTCTCGCCGTCGCTGCGGCCCCGGCGGCTGCCCATCCCCATCCCCATCCCCACACCCACGACTCGCTCGTCGGGAGCGCGCTGGACGGGTTCGTGCATCCCTTCATCGGGCTCGATCATCTCGCCGCCATGCTGGCCGTCGGCGCCATCGCCGCACTCGCTCACCCACGCCGTCCGGTCTGGGCGGCTCCGGCCGCCTTCGTCGGGGCGATGATCGTCGGGGGAGCGATCGGTTTCGGCGGGATCGAGATCGCCGGGGTCGAAGGCGTGATCGCCGCATCGGTGCTCGTCGCCGGGGCGATCCTCCTCGCCGCCCGACGTGCTCCCCTCGGCT
>SKKL01000120.1 GCA_007121465.1 Acidimicrobiales bacterium
GAGGTGGCGATCCGGGTGGCGCGGTTCGGGGCTGGTGCGGGGTCGTCGCCGTCGAGATCGAGGAGGCTGCCGTCGACGACGAGGCGATCGACACCTCGCTCGGAGAGTGCCTCGAGTCCGGCGGTGCTCAGCCCGGATGTCTCGATCCACAGATCGGGAGCGGGGTCGAGGTCGAACCGATCGGAGAGGACCCTTGCGCCGCGGTCGAGGTTTCGGCCGAGGTCGTCGGCGAGTCCGGCTCGGAGGAGCGCGTCGGGTTGCACCGCGACGTACCCCGACGTGGCGAGAGTGGTGCGGTCGGTGAGGAGACGGTCGAGGTCGTCGACCAGTCGCTGATCGAGGGCTGCGTCGCTCGCGTCGAGTGCGACGAGGGTCTCGGGTCGGGCGCTGACGACCAGGGGGAGGTCATGGTCGCCGAGGGTCTCGACGGCGGCGGCCCAGCCGGTCTTCGATCCCGCATCGACCGAGGCCGTCCCGTCGGGTCGGTGCGCCGGTGGAGCGTCGAGCGCGAGGACGGGGACCACGCCGAGGCGGTCGTCGGGCGCGTCGAGGGGTGGCCGGACGACGTGGGTGACGAGGCTCGCGACCCGTGTGCGTTCATCGTCGTAGACGGCGATGTCGAGGGGGTGCACACCGGGGTCGGCGATCCCCAGCCGGGGGACGTCGTCGTCGGGATCGGGTGGTCCGGACCGGATCGGGATTCGCGCCGTCGTCACCTCACCGTCGGAGGGTATGTCTGCCTCGACCGGCGGGTCGGTGAGGCGTCCCCGCAGGGTGCGGCGCTCGAGGGTGGCGGCGAAATCGGAGCGGCTGGCGATCCGTTCGTGGAGGGTGATCTCGACGGTGGCATCGTCGGGGATCTCACCGGACAGGCCGAACGACACGACGATCTCTCCGTCGGGGTCGAGCCAGATCGTCTGGTCGACGAGGATCACCTCGAGGCCGTTCTCGTCGGAGCGGTCGGACGCGTCGGGGTCGGTGACCTGGGCGCCGATTCCCGGGGCACCGGCGACGAAGGTCGCGACGACACCGGCGACGAGGAGCACGGCGGAGGCGCGGGCCGACCGTCTCATCGCGAACCGAACCGGTAGACGAGCACCGCGAGGCCCTCGGGGCGGGTGGAGAAGCCGAGCTGGTGGTACAACCGGAGGGCGCGCTCGTTGGCTTCCTGGGTGTTGACCGTGACCGACATCGCGCCGCGGCGTCGCAGCCAGCGCAGCGCATCGACCACGAGGGCTCGACCCCACCCCTGACCCTGGTGTTCAGGGGTGACCGCGAGACGCTGGAGGTAGCCGCGGGTCCCGGCTCGTCCGGTCACCGCGTACCCGGCGAGGGGCCGCTCGGCGGTGACTCGCAGCCGGCTCGACGGAGTGGCCCGACGGGCATCGTCGAGGCGGAGCGCATCGAGCTGCCAGAACGGGTCGAACGCGAGCGAGTCGAGCTCGAGGAGGCGGGGGAGGTCGCTACGACGCCCGCGGCGGAGGCGGCGGGAGGGGGGAGCGTCAGGCAGGCGGTCGAGCCCGCGGCTCAGCAGGTGCAGTCGTTCGAGCACCTCGAAGCCGGCATCGAGGTAGCCGTGCTGTTCTTCGGCGGCCAAGGCGCTCGTGATCGCCGAGTGATAGCCGCGCTTCTCGACCAGGGCGAGCCCCTGGCGCACGGTGTCGACCCCCGGCGGCCGACCGTTCCCCGCGGGGGACAGCTCGGCGATGGTCGGGTCGCCCCGCCACGGAGCGAGGCGGAGTGTGTCGGGTCCCCACTGGAGATGTTCGTAGTGGCGCATTCGCAGTTCGGGGGTCGTGGGCCGGCGGGCACACCGCCCGACGTGGTGTCCCGAGGATAGGGCGGTCGCTCACCTCCCGGGTGGTCGGGCGGGGCGGTCCTGGAGCGGCGGGCCCGGTAGCCTTCGGGTCGGTGACCATCCTCTTTGCGACCCACCCTCGGTTCTCCGAGCACGACACGGGCACTTGGCACCCCGAGCGCCCGGCTCGACTCGACGCGGTGTTGGCCGGGATCGAGGGGTCGGGTGTCGCCGACGGGGTCGTGCGTTTCGAGCCTCGCGCCGCGACCCTCGAAGAGGTGGGGCTGGTCCACCCACGGACCTACCTCGAGGCCTTGGAGCGCTACTGCGGCGCCGGTGGCGGCAGCATCGACGGCGACACCATGGTCGTTCCCGAGTCGTGGTCGGCGGCGCTCTACGCCGCGGGGGCGGGGCTCGACGCGGTCGAGCGCCTCCAGCGCGGCGAGGGCGACTCCGCCTTCTGTGCCGTGCGGCCACCCGGCCATCACGCCACCATCGACCGGGCGATGGGCTTCTGCCTGCTGTCGAACATCGCCATCACCGCGGCGGCGCTGGCCGAGCAGGGCGAGCGTGTCCTCATCGTCGACTACGACGCTCACCACGGAAACGGCACCCAAGCCGTCTTCGAGTCCGATCCGCGGGTGATGTACGTGTCGTTCCACGAGTACCCGCTCTACCCCGGCACCGGGGGGCTCTACGAGACCGGGACCGGAGAGGGCAAGGGCACCACCATCAACGTGCCGGTACCCGCCGGAACCACCGGAGACGTGATCCGCATCGGAATCGAGATCGTCGTGGCCCCGCGGGTCGCGGAGTTCGCGCCGACCTGGTTGTTGCTGTCGGCGGGCTTCGACGCTCATCGCGCCGATCCGCTCACCTCGATGGGTCTGTCGGCGGGCGACTTCGCCGACATCACCACCGATCTGTTGGCCTTCGCTCCCCCTGGTCGTCGGGTCGCGTTCCTGGAGGGCGGCTACGACCTCGACGCGCTCACCGACTCCACCGCGGCGTGCATCGCGTCTCTGGCTGGTGAGACCCTGCACCCCGAGCGCCCCACCAGCGGCGGCCCCGGTCGGTCGGTCATCGACGACGTGGCGATGATCCACCTGGGCTGACGGCCTCTCCGTGAGGCGGTCTCGGGCCGCCGGACGATCGGCGGAGGCCCGATAGCATCGACGAACTGTGATCCCCCCACGCTGGCAACCGGTCCTCGACGAGTCGGCCCCGATCGCCGAACGGTTCACCGACGCAGGCAAGCGGATCTACCTCGTCGGTGGAATCGTGCGCGACCTGCTGCTCGGTCGCGAATCCCGCGACCCGGACTTCGACTTCACCACCGACGCGCGGCCGGCGGAGACCAAGGCCATCCTCGACGGCTTCGCCGACGCGGTCTGGGACCAGGGAGAGCGGTTCGGCACGATCGGCGCCAAGGTCGGTGGCCGAACCGTCGAGATCACCACCCACCGGGCCGAGGCGTACCGGCCCGACTCACGCAAGCCCGACGTCGAGTTCTCCGGAGAGATCGAGGCCGACTTGTCCCGCCGCGACTTCACCGTCAACGCCATGGCCTTGTCGTTGCCCGACCCGGTCCTCGTCGATCCCTTCGGCGGTGCCGAGGACCTCGCTGCCGGGCGCCTGCGAACCCCGACCGGCCCCGAGTCCTCGTTCAGCGACGACCCCCTGCGGATGATGCGAGCCGCCCGGTTCGTCGCCGGCTACGGACTGACTCCCGAGGACGGGCTGGTCGAGGCGGTGGTGTCGATGGCCGATCGGCTCGAGATCGTCGCCGCCGAGCGGATCCGCGACGAGCTCGACAAGCTCCTCGTCGTCGATGACCCGTCGGCCGGCTTGTGGTTCCTCGTCGACACCGGTCTGGCCGAGGGGTTCCTGCCCGAGTTGTCGAAGATGCGTCTCGAACAGGATCCGATCCACCGCCACAAGGACGTGTTGGCCCACTCGATCGCCGTGACCGCCAACACCCGCCCCGAGCGCATCGTGCGGCTCGCCGCCCTGCTCCACGACATCGGCAAGCCCCGCACCCGTTCGATCGGTGAGCACGGCGTGTCGTTCCACCACCACGAGGTGGTCGGCGCGCGCATGGCTCGCAAGCGGATGACCGCGCTGCGCTACTCGAACGACGACATCGAATCGGTGGTGCGCCTCGTCGAGCTCCACCTGCGATTCCACACCTACAAGATGGGCTGGACCGACTCCGCGGTGAGGCGCTTCGTCCGCGACGCCGGGCCTGAGCTCGACCGGCTCATCGAGCTCACCCGATGCGATTGCACGACCCGCAACGCCCGCAAGGCCCGCGCCCTGTCGTTGCGGATGGACGAGCTCGAAGCCCGGATCACCGAGCTGCGCGAACAGGAAGAGCTGGCATCGATCCGCCCCGACCTCGACGGCCGCCAGGTGATGGACCACCTCGGCCTGGACCCGGGCCCCGACGTGGGTCGGGCCATGAACCACCTGTTGGAGCTGAGGCTCGAGCACGGACCGATGTCCGAGGCCGAGGCCAAGGCCCATCTCGACGAGTGGTGGGCTGCCCAGCAGAACTAGCGGGTGGGGTCGAGGAGGACCTTGAGCACGCCGTCCTCGCGAGCCTCGAAGAGGCGGTAGGCCTCGGTGGCGTCGCTGAGCGCCATCCGGTGGGTGACGACCTGTTCGGGAGCCAGGCGGCCGGTGGCCACCAGCGGGATCAGCTCGTCCCACGTGCTCTGCACGGGACACAGGCCGATGCGGAACGTGAGGTCGCGCAGGAACGCGAGACCCATCGGGAAGGCGAACTCCATGCCGAGGTTGGCGCCGATGACCGACACGGTGCCGCCGGCGCGGGTGGCGTAGAGGGCATCGGAGATGGTCTGGTCGATGCCGACGGCCTCGATGACGGAGTCGGCGCCGCGGCCGGCGGTGTGGTCGAGAATGGCCGCCACCGTTCCGGCGCCGTCGGTCGCGTCGACGGGGATGGCCCCGAGTCGCTCGGCGTGAGCGAGTCGTTCGGGAACGGTGTCGACGGCGAGGACGCGGGCGGCTCCCATGACCTGGGCCGACTGAAGGGCGAAGATGCCGACCGGGCCGAGACCGAGAACGGCGACGGTGTCGCCGGGTCGGATGTCGGCGTTGCGGGCGCCGTAGTAGCCGGTGGGCAAGATGTCGGTGAGCATCACCGCCTGCTCGGGGGTGACCGGGTGGGGGAGGAGGCGACAGGAGGTGTCGGCGGCCGGCACCGCCACCAGTTCGGCCTGGCCGCCCGGGAGGTCGAGGCCGTTGCCGAACACCCGGGGCCCCGACGTGCACCGCACCGGGTTGCGGCCGAGGCACTGCGCGCATCGGCCACACCCGATCACCGCCGACACCAGAACTCGATCGTCGAGAGTGAGGGTTCGCACGTCGTCGCCGACCGCGACGACCCGCCCGACGAACTCGTGGCCGAGGTGGATGCCCGGCGATCCGTGGAGCCCGTGGTAGAGGTGCAGGTCCGATCCGCAGATGGCGGTGTGGCTGACCTCGACGACGACCGACGTGGAGTCGGCCAGGCCGGGGTCGGGCACCGTCTCGACATTGACGTCGCCCGGTCCGTTCAGAATGGCTGCTCGCACGTGGCCCCCCTCGGTTCGGTCAGAGTCGGTTCGTTCAGAGACCCTGTTCGTTCACAGACCCTGTTTGCGGGCCCGGATGACGAGGGTGGAGGGCACCCACCTCATCGTGTCGTTCCACAGGGGCGAACGGACACCCTGGGCGGCGGGCTCGGGCTCGTGGAGCGCATCCACCCGGAAGTTGGTGCGGGCCAGGTCGACGAAGAGCTGACCGATGGTGTGGGTGTGGTCCTCGCCGGAGTGGCCACCCCGCTCCCACCGTCGGGGGGTGGTGTCCCAGTAGGCGCGGCGCACACACAGCGGTTCGTCGCCGCTGGGATCGATCATCGAATAGGCCGGGTGGGGGAGGGAGAACACGAACGGCGCGTCGGGGCGCAGCACCCGGTGCACCTGGCGGAACACCCGGGACAGGTCGTCGATCCCCGCGAGGGAGTAGATGCTGATGGCGAGATCGATCGAGTCGGCGCGAACCGTGGCGAGGTCGGCGAGGTCGTGTTCGAGCAGCTCGATCCGGGTGTCGGTCTGCTCGAAGGCCCACCGCGAGGCCCTGATGCGCTCGGGGTCGGGCTCGACGGCGATGACCCGTGCGCCCCGCTGGTGCAGCGCGATCGATGTGTGACCCTCGTGGGTGCCGAGTTGGAGGATCCTCTTGCCGTTGAGGTCGCCGAGGAGCCGCAGCTCGGATTCGTCGACGACGTCGGGTCCGTAGACGATCCGCTCGTGGCCGAGGTCGGCGCCGAACGGAAAGGTGATGGTTCGCTCGGTGGGTCGGGAGGTGCTCATCGACGCTCCAGGGGACGGTTCAGGGATGCCAGCCGGGGCGGGGCCGCCGCTGCCAGTGTGGCCCCGCCGCAGGTGAGGGGTGTGGATGGCGATGGGCGGGGCACGCGGGACCCGCCACGCCCGCCGACGATGATCGGGGTCCTGCCCGCCGCGGTTCCCGATGGCTCTGTAGCCTCATGAGCCATGGGTTTCTCGCCCCGCGCCGTCGCCGGCGCCGATCAGCAGGGAACGATCGACTACCGCCTGGCCCGCCAGTCGGTGATCGACTCGTACCGTCGCGGTCGTCTGGCGCGTCACGAGGTCTGTGACGCCCACCCCGAGCTGAGGAGAGCTGCCGCCGAGGTGGCCGAGCCCACCAAGCTGGTGTGCCCCATCTGCGCCGACGCCCACGTGGTGTTGGTCTCCTATGTGTTCGGCCCCCGCCTGCCCGCTCACGGCCGGTGCATCACCACCCGCAAGGAGCTCGCCGCCTTCGCCCGCAAGGCCCGCCGGGGCGGGACCTTCACCTGCTACGTGGTCGAGGTGTGCCCCGAGTGCTGGTGGAACCACCTGGCCCGGACGTTCTTGTTGGGGTCGCCTGCTTGAGCACTGACGGTCGTTCCGGTCGTCGCACGTCACGAGCTCCACGGCGCAGGAGCATCTTGTGGCGTTGGCGTCGATTCTTCTTCCTCCTCGGCCTGGCGATGGTCGGAGGAGTGGCCGGCGCGGGCTGGGTCGTCTCCCAGATCGAGCTTCCCGAGGCCGAGATCCTCGTCGAGACGTCCTACGTGTGCGCCGCCGACGTCACCGAGGGCTGCGGACCCGACAACGCGATCGCCGAGCTCGCCGGGGTGCAGAACCGCACGCTGATCACCCTGGATCAGGTCCCCGACGTGCTGATCGACGCGGTGCTCGCCCAGGAGGACCGGAACTTCTTCGACCACAGCGGGGTCGACGTCGTCGCCATCGGCCGGGCGCTGTATGTCGACATCCGCCACCAGACCCTCGCCCAGGGCGGGTCGACCCTCACCCAGCAGTACGTGAAGAACGTCTACCTCACCGACGACCGCACCCTTCTCCGGAAGATCCGTGAGGCCGCGCTCGCGATCCGTCTCGAGCGCGAGGTCGGCAAGGAGGAGATCCTCGAGCGGTACCTCAACACCATCTACTTCGGTCGTGGTGCCTACGGGGTCGAGGCCGCGTCGCGTGTCTGGTTCGGCAAGCCGGTCGGCCAGATCACCCTCACCGAAGCGGCGTTCCTCGCCGGGCTGATCCGAGCTCCCGAGACCGCCGACCCCCACCGCGACCTCCCCGAGGCCGAGCGACGACGCAACAACGCTCTGGTCCGGCTCGTCGCCGACGGCCACATCACCCAGGCCGAGATGGACGAGGCCAACGCCGTCCCCCTCGACGAGATCACCCTTCCGCGGGCCAGTCGCGAAGGTCTCGGGGCGGTGCGTGGCTCGGAGTTCGGTACCGAGTACTTCGTCGATCAGGTTCGTCGTGAGCTCATCGACGAGCTCGGCGCGGCGGCGGTGTACGGCGGCGGCCTGCGGGTCTACACCAGCCTCGACCTGGGCCTCCAGGAGTCGGCCTACCGCACGGTCACCGACACCTTCGACCCGAACAACCCCGACGATCCGTCTGCCGCGGTCGTCACGCTCGACGCCGAGAACCGCATCGTGGCCATGGTGGGGGGGACGAGCTTCGCCGAGTCGCAGGTGAACCTGGCCATGGGCCGTGATGGTGGCGGTTCGGGTCGGGGTCCGGGTTCGGCCTACAAGCCCTTCGCCCTCGCCCAGGCCCTCGTCGACGGACAGAGCCTCGCCGACGTCGTCCCGGCGCCGTCCAGCGCGGTGTTCGAGGGGGCCGACAGTGGGGCGGACTGGGAGGTCACCGGGGGCGGTTCGCCGACCGGGGAGTGGAACCTCGTCGACGCGATGCGGGTGTCGTCCAACACCGGCTACGCCCATCTGATGTTGGAGCTCGGTCCGGCCCGGGTGAACGAGGTGGCTCGCCGGGCCGGCATCACTCATCAGGTGCCCGACGTTCCCTCGGTGGTGCTCGGCTCGGGCGAGGTGTCGGTGCTCGACATGGCGTCGTCCTATTCGACCTTCCGCGACCAGGGCGTCCACCAGACCCCGACGATGATCGTCGAGGTCACCGATTCCGAGGGTCGCACGGTGTGGCGCCCCGACGTCTCGGACGAGCGGGCGATGTCACCCGAGGTCGCCGATCAGGTCACCTACGCGCTGACCGAGGTGGTCACCGGGGGCACGGGACGGGCGGCGGCGGTCGCCGGTCAGCACGTGGCCGGCAAGACCGGCACGACGGCCAACAACCGAGACGCCTGGTTCGTCGGGTACACGTGTGAGCTCACCACCGCGGTGTGGGTCGGCTACCCGACCGCCGATGCCGACGGGACCCCGCGGAACATGTCGTCGGTGCGCGGCATCTCGGTCACCGGAGGATCGTTCCCGGCCGAGATCTGGAGCGGGGTGATGACCGTCGCCACCGCCGGATCCGAACCCTGTCCGTTCCCCGAGATCCAGGTTGCGCCGACCACCACGACCTCGACCGAGTTGCGCTGTCCGGTCGACGCCACCGACACCACCGATCCATCGACCCCGATCGAGTTGTGCCCCCCGATCACGATCGACGACGAGGACGACGACTCCGACGACGCGGAGACCACCACCACGACGTCATCGACCACGACGACCACCGAGGCGGAGACGACCACGACGACGTCGTCGACCACGACGACCACCGAGGCGGAGACGACCACCACCACGACCGAACCCGACGGCTGAGCCGGGCGGCTACGGTCCGTCCCCGATGGCTCCGGTTGCGATGGCGCCGGCGAAGGGGGAATGGTGGATCGGCACAGCAGAGCGGACCGATTCGAGGTCGGAGGCGGGGTGGAGATCGCGTACCGGGAGTGGGAGGGCGATCCCGACCGGGCGCCGGTGCTGCTGCACCACGGTTTCGCCGCCGACACCGGCTCCAACTGGATGTCCACGGGGGTGGTCGATGCCCTCCTCGCCACCGGCCGGCGGGTCGTCTCGATCGACGCCCGGGGCCACGGTCGCTCCGACAAACCCCACGACCCTCGGTCCTACGACGCGCCGGTGATGTCCGACGATCTTCGGGCGCTCGCCGATCATCGGGGCCTCGACCGCTTCCACCTCGTCGGTTACTCGATGGGTGGGTTCGTCGCCCTCGAGACCGCCACCCGCGACTCTCGTCTGGCCTCTCTCGTGGTCGGCGGGATCGGTGAGGGGGCGCTCCCGGGCGAGGACGACCCGGCCGGTGACCGGGTCGGGCCTCCGATCGACCGTCACGCCGTCGCCGCCGCGCTCGACGCCGACGACCCCTCGTCCGCTCGCGGCGCCGGCCGGGCATTTCGAGCCCTCGCCGACGCCACTGGCGCCGATCGCTTCGCACTCGCCGCGGTGCTGCGGGCCCGTCCCCATGTGGCCGGCGACCTCGGGTCGATCGCCTGTCCGGTCCTCGTCCTCGCCGGAGACGACGATCCGCTCGTCGCGGGGGTCGACCGTCTCGTCGCCGCGCTGGGGGGATCTCGACTGGTGACCCTGCCCGGCGATCACCTCAGCGTGGTCGCCTCCCCGGGGTTCTCCGCCGCGATCATCGAGCTCCTCGACGAGGTCGACGCCTCGGACCGCGCTGGCTGACCCGATTCCCTCCCGCTACCGTGGGAGCACCGCCGACAGCCATCGGGGCGTTGGACGGGACAAGGGAGGCTCTCATGAGCACAGTCACCGCACCCCAGGTGCGTCGGCGCAAGGTGCGCGCCGGCGCCGAGCCGCTGGTGATGGTCACCGCCTATGACGCACCGTCGGCGCGCATGGCCGACGAGGCCGGCGTGGATCTCATCCTCGTGGGCGACTCGCTGGCCATGGTCGTCCTCGGTTACGACGACACGCTCCAGGTCACCGTCGAGGACATGGCTCACCACACCGCAGCGGTGGCCCGGACCCGACCTCGCCCCCTCGTCGTCGCCGATCTTCCCTGGATGAGCTACCACCTCGGGGTCGACGAGACCGTTCGCAACGCGGCGACGCTGATGCGGGCCGGGGCCCGGGCGGTGAAGCTCGAAGGGGGCCGCAAGCGGGTCCCCCACATCGAGGCCATCGTCGACGCCGAGGTGCCCGTGATGGGTCACCTCGGTCTCACCCCCCAGTCCCTGCACCAGATGGGCGGTTTCAAGGTCCAGGCCAAGACCAGCCAGGCGGCCCTCGAGCTGGTGTCCGACGCCAAGGCGCTCGAGGCGGCCGGCTGCTTCTCGATCGTGCTCGAGGGCATCCCCGACTCGGTGGCGCGCATGGTGACCGAGTCCCTAGACGTCCCGACGATCGGCATCGGGGCCGGTCGCGACTGCGACGGACAGGTGCTGGTGTTCCACGACGTGCTCGGCATCGAGGATCGGATCGCTCCCAAGTTCGTGCGCCGCTACGCGAACCTCGCCAGCGACGGGGTGGCAGCGCTGTCGGCCTTCGCCGCCGATGTCCGGTCGGGCGCATTCCCGAACGACGACGAGAGCTACCACATGAGCTCCGCAGAGGCTGACGCTATGGGCCTCTACGGAGGTGGCACGATCTCTGGGTGAGCCCGAACCCCCCTCGCCACGCCCGGGCGCGCCCGTTCACCCGTCGCGCCGGTCGGCGCGGCGCCACGATGGCTGCTCTCGCGATCGCGGTCGTCCTCGTCGCCGGGGCCTGCGTCCCGACGGGGGAACGCCCCGAACTGGTCGACGAGTTTCTCGACGATCTGCCCGCCGAGGCACTCGACTGCCCGGGTCCGGGCGATCCCTTCGCCGAGTTCGGAGCATCCGAGGTGTCACTGCTCGGACCCGATGGCTCGGTCGAGTCGCGCTGCGTGCTCGTCGCCGACACGCCCGAACTGCGTCGACGGGGGCTCATGGAGGTCGAGGACCTGGCGGGCTATGACGGCATGATCTTCTCGTTCCCCGACGACACCACCGGCTCGTTCTGGATGGGCAACACCGTCCTCCCCCTCACCATCGCCTTCGTCGACGGGTCGGGGAGCGTCGTGTCCACCGCCGACATGGAGCCGTGCCCCGATGGGGTCGACTGCACGTTCTACCCACCGGAGGCCCCCTACCGGTGGGCTCTCGAGGTCCCCCGGGGAGAGCTGGGGAGCTTCGGTCTGGTCGACGGACACCGCCTCGATCCCGACACCCTTCCCCTCGCTCGGGACGGATCGCTGTGAGGATCCGTGTGGCCGTCGCGGTGGCCACGGCGGTCCTCCTCGTCGCGACCGGGTGCACCGTCGACCGGGGCGACGACTCCGACCCGGCCGCGCCCGCGGGCGCCGGCGATCAAGCCGGAGGCTCCGGGCCTGCTCCCGACCCGGTCCCGGTTCCCGACACCCCCGCGGGCGAGGCGCTCGACTGGGTGCTCGGCTCGATCGGCGAGGCGCCCGACGACGACGAGCTCGCCGAGCGGTTCGCCCCGGAGTTCCTCGCCGCCCTTCCGCCGGACGAGGTTCGCCGCATCCTGGCCGAGCTCCCCGCCGTCCCGCCGCCGTTCGCGACCGGCTACCGGGTCGACTCCTCCGACCGGGTGCTGGCCGAGGTCCACCTGGGCGATGGTCCGTGGTTGATCGACGTCGAGGTCTCCGAGTCCGATCCCCACCCCGTCGTCGCCTTGTGGTTCGGTCCGGGTGGACCGGCGTCGGAGGGTGAGGTGGACATCCCCGAGACCCCGGCGGGTGAGGCTCTCGGCTGGTTGCTCGATGCGCTTGGCCGGGAGCTCGACGATGACGAGCTCGACCGGTGGATCGCTCCGTCGCTGTTCGAGGAGGTGGGTCGCGACGACTTCGCGGACCAGACGGCCGGGATGCGCCGCGAGCCGCCACCGGTGGTTCGCAGCCTCCGGGTCGACGAGGACACGGTGCTGGTCGCCCGAGTGACCGTCGCCGGTCTCGACCAGCTGATCGTGGTCGTCACCGAGGACGACGAACCTCATCGCATCACCGGCGCCCGCCTGCTCCCCGCGCTGCCCGAACCGGTGCTGCCCACCGCCCTCGACGAGGTGGAGGATGCGTGGGTGTCCCTCGCCCCGGAGGCGCCGCTGCTCGTCGCCGACGTCGTCAACGGCCGGTGCGAGCCGGTCGTCGAGTCCGAGCCGGACCTCCTCACCCCGGTGGCCTCGGCGTTCAAGCTCTACGTGCTCGCCGCAGTCGCCGAGGCGATCGCCAACGGCGACCTGGCGTGGGACGACCCGCTACCGATCAGCGACGAGCTGAAGAGTCTTCCGTCGGGCACCTTCCAGGATCTCGACGAGGGCACGGTCCGCACCGTCGAGGAGCACGCGCAGGCGATGATCGCCATGAGCGACAACACCGCCACCGACCACCTGATCGACCTGGTGGGCCATGAGGCGGTGGAGGACGCGTTCGAACGGCTCGGCCACTCGGTTCCCGAGGTCAACCAGCCGCTGCTCACCACCCGCCAGGCTTTCCAGTTGCTCGGCCTCGCCACCGACGACGAGCGGTCGGCCTGGGCCGGCACCGATCCCGACGCCCGCGCCGAGGTCCTCGACGGCCTTGCCGATCGTCCGCTCCCGTCGTTGTCGGAGATGCCGCTGTTCGCCGCCCACACCTCCACCGTCGGGTGGTTCGCGTCGCCGACGGACCTCTGTGAGGCGCTGGTCGTGCTCGAGGAGCTCTCCCGGTGGCCGGGTCTCGAACCACTGGGTTCGATCCTCGCTGCTCCCGACGGGCTGGTCGAGGTTCCCAACGGCGGCTTCGCCTGGTTCAAGGGTGGCGACATGCCCGGGGTCGCCAACGGCACACTGCTCGTCTCGGACGGGACGTCGATGGTCGCGGCGATCGGGTCCCTGACCCACCCCCAACTCATCGGGATCGACCAACCCGAACGGGTCCTGTCCGAGGCCGCGCTGCTCGCCCTCGCCACCGAGTGACCCATCTCGGATCCGGCCAACAGCTTCGATGTCACACCCCCTCGCCATGATGGGCGATGAGGTCAACGGGTCACGGTTCCGGTAGCATCGACCGGTCAATCGAAGACCCTGCTCCGCACCGTGCGGGGCCCCGGTACCCCCGGGTCCACAGGGAGGTGATGCGCTCAGATGAGAGCGTACGAACTCATGGTCATCCTCGACGCCGAGCTCGAGGAGTCCACGATCCAAGGCGTGATCAACCGGTCCGGCGAGATCGTCGCCGCTGCCGGAGGCACCGTCGCCACCACCGACAAGTGGGGCGTCCGTCGCTTCGCCTACGAGATCGATCACAAGACCGAGGGCTTCTACGTGGTCCTCGAGATCGTCACCGAGGCCCAGAACCTCGACGACCTCGATCGCTTCCTCCGACTCGCGGATGAGACCATCCGCCACAAGATCATCCGGCTTCCCGACCACGAGGCGACCCGACGCGGGCTCCTCGGTGGGGACGCCGAGCCGGCCACGGCCGGCTGACGGGGAGGATCCCGACATGGCATTCGACAACACCGTGACCGTCGTGGGCAACGTGACCCGCGACCCCGAACTTCGCTTCACCCAGGGCGGCATGGCCGTCGCCAGCTTCGGCGTGGCGTGGAACAAGCGTCGCCAGGACGGCGACGACGAGGTCTCGTTCTTCGACGTGACCTGCTTCCGCGACATGGCCGAGAACGTGGCCGAGTCCATCCAGAAGGGCTCGCGGGTCGTCATCTACGGCACGCTCCAGCAGCGGTCGTGGGAGACCCCCGAGGGAGACAAGCGCTCGAAGGTCGAGATCCTCGCCGACGAGATCGCTCCGAGCCTCAAGTGGGCGACCGCCCAGGTGACCAAGAACGACAAGAAGGGCGACGGCGGCAGCCGGGGAAGCGACTACTCGTCGCGACCGGTGTCCAACGAGCCGCCCGCCTACGACAGCGATGAGGAGCCGTTCTGATGGCCAAGGCCACCCCGAAGCGGGGGAAGAACAAAGACAACGCCCGGCGCAGCAAGAAGAAGGTGAGCATCCTCACCCAGGAGCGCGTCGAGTACGTCGACTACAAGGACGTGAACCTGCTCCGCCGGTTCCAGTCCGACCGCGCCAAGATCCGGGCCCGTCGGGTCACCGGCAACGACGCCCAGCAGCAGCGTGAGATCGCCCGAGCGGTCAAGAACGCCCGCGAGATGGCCCTTCTGCCCTACACCAGCCGGGTCACCACCCAGCGAGGCGGGCGAGGCGACCGTGGCGAACGTGGAGGCCGGGCCGACGGACCACCGCCGCGTCCCACCGCTCCGCCGCCCGGAACCGGTGACGAGGGTCTCGACGAGACCACCGACGGTCTCGAGACCACCGAGGCTCTCGACGAGACCACCGAGACCACCGGAGGTGAGGAGTGAGGGTCGTCCTGCGCTCCGATGTCGATGGCGTCGGGTTGAAAGGCGACATCTGTGACGTCGCCGACGGCTACGGCCGCAACTTCCTGCTGCCCCGCGGGCTCGCCCTCAAGGCGAGCAAGGGCGCCGAGGTCCAGGCTGCGTCGATGCGTCGCTCGCGCGACGTCAAGGACGCCTCGGCTCGCGCCTCGGCCCAGGAGGTGGCGAGCACGCTGGTCCCCACCGTGATCGCCATCTCGTCCAAGGCCGGGGGCGAGGGCAAGCTGTTCGGCTCGGTCACCACGACCGACGTGGCCGATGCGGTGCTCGCCCAGACCGGAATCGAGCTCGATCGTCGTGACCTGCACATCGACGAGCCCATCAAGACCACCGGCACCCACACGGTGACCGCCAAGCTCCACGCTGAGGTGGAGTTTCCCATCACCGTCGAGGTCACCCCGATCTGATCGCCCGCCGCCGACTGTCCACAGGTCGGCCGGCTGATCCACGCATGGAGCCGCTGCTCCCCGGGCCCATGGCCCGGGGGGTCTAGGCGGCCGCGCCCCTGAGCGATCAGGGTTCGCCGGGGTCACGATCCACCCGGCACCGACGGTGACCCACAAGACTGACGTTGTTGTCCACAGGCCTGGCCCGGTTGTCCACCGGATACCGGGCCTAGCGATCCACAGGCCCGATCCCCGAGGATGACGTGTGCATGGCGCTTCCCGACGATGACTCATCCGGCCGCCGCAGCAGCCGCACGCCACCCCACAACCTCGAGGTCGAGTCATCGCTGCTCGGCGCGATGCTGCTGTCGCGCGAAGCGATCGCCGACGCGGTCGAGCTCGTCACCCCCGACGACTTCTACAAGCCGTCCCACGGCCACATCTTCGAGGCGATCACCGCGCTCTACTCCGCTGGTGAGCCGGTCGACGTTGTCACCGTCGCCGCCGAGCTACAACGGGTGGAGCTGCTCGATGCCATCGGGGGGTCGGGCTCGTTGCTGTCGATGCAGGCGGCGACACCCGCGGTGTCCAACGCCGGTCGCTACGCCCGCATCATCGAAGAGCTCGCTCTCCTGCGCCGACTGATCGGCGTCGCGGGGGAGATCGCCGAGCTCGGCTATGAGATCCCCGAGGACGTGACCAAGGTCGTCGACATGGCCGAGTCGCTCGTGTTCGACGTGGCCCAGCGTCGGGTGACCGACACCCTCGCACCGATCCGTGACCTCCTCGGCCTGCACCTCGACCGCCTCGAGGCGCTGTACGAGCGGGGGGACACCATCACCGGGGTGCCGTCGGGTTACCACGACCTCGACGAGCTGCTCTCCGGACTGCAACCCAGCGCGCTCTATGTCATCGGGGCCCGGCCCGCCATGGGGAAGGCGCTCGCCCTCGACACCCCGATCCCCACCCCGACCGGCTGGACCACCATGGGTGACCTCGCGGTCGGCGACCGGGTCATCGACGAGAGCGGTTCGCCCACCACCGTCACCTGGTGTTCGCCGGTCTTCGTCGACCACGACTGCTACGAAGTGTCCTTCGACGAGGGGTCGGTCATCGTGGCCGACGCCGAACACCAGTGGGAGGTCATCGACCCCCACGGCGGCCGCCTCGTCTGCACCACCGCCGACCTGGTCGAACGGGGAGTCGGCCGCACCGACGACGTGTGGACGGTACCCGTCGCTGAGCCCCTCGACGGCGGTGAGCTCGAGCTTCCCGTCGATCCGTACGTGCTCGGTTGCTGGCTGTCATCGCCCGCCGCGGGCGAGGGCCCCGACGGCCTCGGCCATGCCGATGTCGCCTTCTTCGCCGGCCAGTTCGAGCTGGCCGGCTACCGGCCAGGCGGTCGCCGGTTGTCCGCCGAACTGGGTCAGGCCGGGCTGCTCGGTGGCGCTCCGCGACGCATCCCCGGCCGCTACCTGCGGGCCTCGGTCAAGCAGCGCCTCGCTCTCCTCGAGGGCATCATGGACTCCCTGGCCTCCGTCGACGCCTCCACCGGGGAGGTCACCCTCGTGGTCACCGACGACGGCTTCCCCGATCAGGTGTACGAACTGGTCTGTTCGCTCGGTCACCGACCGACGAGGACCACGTCGGACGACGGCGTTCATCGACTCGACTGGTGTCCGTCCCAGCCGCTGTTCCGCCTGCCCCGCAAGGCCGACCTGGCCCGGCAGGCTGCCCCTGTCCCGTCCGATCGTCATCGGGTCCGGCGCATCGTCGCGGTGTCACCCACCACCACGGTTCCCACGCGGTGCATCACCGTCGACGCCCCCTCGTCGCTCTACCTCGCCGGGCGCTCGATGATCCCGACCCACAACACCGCGTTCGCTCTCGGCATGGCCACCCACGCCGCCCTCGACACCCACCGACCGGTGATGTTCTTCTCCTTGGAGATGAGCCAGGTCGAGCTCACGCAGAGAATCGTGTGCGCGGAGGCCCGGGTCGATTCGACCCGGGTGCGCAACGGCAAGCTGGCCGAATCCGACTGGGGCAAGATCGCCCATGCCACCGGCCGCCTCGCCGAAGCACCCATCTGGATCGACGACAACCCGAACGTCACGGTCATGGAGATCCGTTCCAAGGCTCGCCGCCTCAAGTCACGGGTCGGCGACCTCGGAATGATCGTGGTCGACTACCTCCAGCTGATGACCGGCCGGTCGAGCGCCGAGAACCGCCAGGTCGAGGTGTCGGAGATGAGCCGCCAGCTCAAGATCCTCGCCCGTGAGCTCGAGTGCCCCGTCGTGGCACTGTCCCAGCTGTCCCGCCAGCTCGAGATGCGCCAGGACAAGCGACCGGTGCTCGCCGACCTCCGCGAGTCGGGCTCGATCGAACAGGACGCCGACGTGGTGATGTTCATCTACCGAGACGAGATCTACCACGCCGACTCCCCCGATCGGGGCACCGCGGAGATCATCGTCTCCAAGCACCGCAACGGGCCCACCGGCATCACCCGGCTGGCGTTCCTCGACCACTACACGCGCTTCGCCAACATGGCCAAGGGCATCTGAGCCCGGACGCGACGAGGGCGGGCCGGCGCCGAAGCCCCGACCCGCCCTCGTGGTCGATCGGTCAGAAGCCCATCCCGGGGTCGCCCATGCCGCCCATCATCATCATGGGGCCGAGCAGTTCCTCGATCAGGTCCGGGTCGATCGGGGTGTGATCGCTCGGGGCCGAGGGGCCCGACGGCGACGACGCGAACTCGATGAGGATCGGGAGGCTTGCTCCTTCGGGGGCCTCGGTCGACAGCTCGGCGAAGTCCATGCGCATGGAGCTGATCTGTCCGTCGGTGATGACGACGTCGAAGCTCCAGGTGGAGGCCAGGCCGTCCTCGGCCATCTCCCGGGCGATCTCGTCGGGGTCGCCGGCGAAGTCGCTGCCGAGCTCGAGGGCGTCGGCGGCGAGGGGGTTGCGGCCGATGGCGACGAGAGCGCTGGCGACGTCGACCTCGACGATGAAGAGATCGCCACCGCGAGCCTCACCGGATTGGGTCACCGAGGTGTTGGCCTCGATGATCTCCTCGAGGACCGACAGCACCTCTTCGTCGATCGACTCGCCATCGGTGGAGTCGTACAGGTCGGCGAAGTCGGAGTCGGGCGGCACGTCCATGCTCACCCAGTTGCCCTCGAGCAGGTCGGTGATGAAGCCGAGACGGGGATCCTCCATGGCGAACATCGGAGCGATGCCCATGATCATCTCGAATTCCATCGCCGCGGCCGGGTCGGACTCGCTGATGATCTCGATGATGCGTTCCATGTCGACGCGGCCGTAGGCGGTCGTTCCGATGCTTCGCATCTCGAACACCGCGTCTCCGTCGAGGATCATCGCCATGGCGACGTCGTCGCCGGCTCCCGACACCTGGAACTCGGCTCCGGCCATGAGATCGAGCGCCATCTGGGTACTCGGGTCATCGGCCATGGGCTCACCGCTGGCCTCCATGAGCGTGGCGAGGTCGGCGGCGGTGCCGTCGAAGCTGATGCGGTACTCGGTGGCTCCGGCTTCGACCTGGCTGAACGCGGCGAGGACGGCGTCGGCCGGATCGTCGAACTCGTCGATCGACGGGCCAGCGGCATCATCGTTGCCGCACGCGGCCAGGACGAGCACCAATGCCAGCAGCGTGGCGATCAGGGCTCTCAGGGGACGTCCGAACATGTTTAGCTCCTCGGTACTGCGGGTAAACATCCGGCCGACCGCCGGATAAGCGCGCCATTCTGACACGTCACGGAGGGTGTTGGGTCAACGGGTGAGCGTCACCCGTAGTCGCCAGACCGCGATCGCGCCGATGGTGGCGGCGAAGGCGAGGAGGATGCCGAGCTGGGGGACGACGTCGGCGAGTCCGGCGTCGCGGCGCACGACGTCGGCGAGCGCGTCGATGGCCCAGTAGTGCGGGATGAACCGGGCGATGGTGAGCATGGTGTCGCTGAACAGTTCGACGGGCAGCATCGCCCCACCGAGGGCAGCGAGTCCGAGCCCGGCGATGACCCCGATGCCGGCCGCCTGCTCGTCGTTGGAGAACACCGATCCACTGAGCATCGCCGCGGCCGCACCGACGGCGGAAAAGGCGACGAGGATGGCTGCGGTCGCGACCAGATCTCCCCAGTTCACCCCGAACAGCACCACGGTGGCGCCCATGATGTAGACGCCCTGGAGGGCGGCGATGAAGAACCGGGTGAGGGCCTCACCGCCGATGATCGTGCGCAGCGAGGTGGGTGTCGACAACATGCGGGTGACGACCCCGAGCTTGCGGCTCTGGATGAGGGAGGCGGCCCCGGTGAGCGAGGTGAGGAACACGAACAGCACGAGCTGGGAGGACGCCCCGACGTCGAAGCCGGTGACGTCCTCCGGAAAGATCCGTTCGCCGGTGGTGGTGGTCTCCACATCGACGACCTCGAGCACCCACGCGGCGTCGGCGGCGGCCGCCCGGGCGGAATCGGGGTCGGCGCCCCGCTCGGTGGCGGCTCCCACCGCGGTGGGGACGGCGAGAGTCCGGGCCAGGGCATCGTCGAGAACGCTGCGCAGCTGGGGCCCCACACCGAACGGCGACGACAGGAATGTCACCTCCGATGGTCGACCCTCCCAGGCGGCATCGTCGAGATCATCGGGGAGTAGGACTCCCGCGTCGAGGTCGCCGGACTCGATCTCGTCGGCGACCTCCTCGGGATCGGTGTGGAGCACGATCTCGACACGGTCGGTGTCCTTGAGGCGTTCGATGATCTCGTCGGACACCTCGCCGCCGGCGGAGACGACCCCGACGGTGAGGGTGGGCGGCTCCCCGTACTGGATCCCGATGAGCAAGACGATGGCGAGGGGGAACAGGAACACGAAGAACAGGTTGAACCGGTCGCGCACGAAGCGGGACAGGCCGACCGAGACGATGGAGAGGAGCTTCACGGGCGCAGCAACTTCCCGGAGAAGGTGAGGGCGGCGAGGCCGGTCACCACCGCTATGGCCGCCATCGCCAGCGTGGCGGGAAGCACCGCGGCGATACCGCCGACGGCGAGCTCGTCGAGGCCGGTGAGGAACCAGTGCACCGGTGTGAGCATGGCGATCATCCCCCAGACGCTCCCCGGGTCGGGGGCGACCATCCCGAAGGCGCCGCCGAGCATCGCCATCGAGACGGCCACGATCGACTGGAGGTTGCCCGCCTGCTCGGCGTTCTTGGCCAGGCCGCCGACGAGGGCGAGGATGCCGGTGGCGGCGAGCACGCCGGTGATGATGAGGGGGAGGACGCCGAGCACGGGTCCCCAGTCGGCCCCCATGATCACCGTCGACGCCACCATGAGGGCGAAGAGGGCGACCCAGCCGATGATGATCGCCGCGGAGACCTTTCCGAACAGGATCGATCCGCGCGACACCGGGGCGGCGAGCAGTCGGGCCATGGTGCCCTCGTCGCGCTCCTCGAGGATGCCGGTCACGGCAGCGCCGGCCACGAAGAAGGCGAAGAAGATGGCCATGCCCGCGACCATGCGAGTGCTGAAGTCGAGCTGGTCGCCGCCGGTCTCGACGGTGGTGACGCTGGCCAGGGGAGGCGAGGAGCCGATCTCCTCGGCGACGGTCCCGATCTCTTCGGCGGGGATGACGCCGGTTCCCGCCGCGGCGATGCCGGCCATCGCGGCGGTGCTCGACCGGGTGGCGAAGGTCTCGGCGATGGAGGTCGCCACGTTGGTGGCGATGGGGGCGTCGACGTTGCCGATGACCTCGATGGTGGCCGGGCTGGCGGTGGCGAAACTGTCGGAGAGCCCCTCGGGAAGGATGAACGCGGCCGACACGTCGTCGTCGTCGACTGCGGCGCGGGCCTCGTCGGTGTCGGTGTAGGTGGTGAGCTCGACGAGGCCGTCGTCGACGAGTTGGTCGAGCACCGAGGCGAATCCGGTACCGAGGTCGCCGCCGTCGTTGTCGACGACCCCGTAGGAGAAGGTGATGCGCTCGTCCATGTCGTCGACGCCGCCGAGGATCTGGCCGAAGATGAACCCGAGAGCCAGGGGCGCGATGAACGCGAGGGTGATGGTCGAGCGGTTCCGGATCCCTCGACGCAGGTCCTTGCCGATGATGAGCAGAGCGGGGGGCATGGCGCTCAGTCGCGGAGGGCGCGGCCGGTGAGGTGGAGGAACACCGCTTCGAGGTCGGGTTGGGTGATCTCGACCGAGGCGACGGTGAGACCGTGGGCATCGGCGGTCTCCACCGCGCGGGCCACGACGCGGGTGGCGTCGCCGGTGAGGAGGGTGATCGTGTCCTCGCTGGTGGTGGCCTCGGCGACCCCGTCGAGGGCGGCGAACGCCTCAGCGGCGTCGGCGAGGGGACCGGTGGCGGTGATGGAGACGCGGTCCTGGTTTCCGAGGGAGGCGACCAGCTCTCGCCGGGTGCCCTCGGCCATGAGGCGCCCGTGGTCGATGATGCCGATCCGGTCGCAGAGGCGCTCGGCCTCTTCCATGTAGTGGGTGGTGTAGAGCACCGACATGCCTTCGGAGGCCAGGTGCTCGACCGACTCGAGGATGGCGTTGCGGGACTGGGGGTCGACGCCGACGGTGGGCTCGTCGAGGATGAGGAGTCGGGGGTGGTGGAGCAGGCCGATGCCGATGTTGAGGCGGCGCTTCATGCCTCCGGAGAACTCATCGGCGCGGTCGTCCGCCCGGTCGCTGAGACCGATTACCTCGAGCACCTCGTCGATGCGGGCCTTGGCGCTCTTCGTTCCCATGCCGTAGAGGCTGGCGAAGAAGCGGAGGTTCTCCCGAGCGGTGAGGTCGGGGTAGATGGCCAGGTCCTGGGGCACGAGCCCGAGGCGAGACCGCACCGCGGTGGTCCGGGTGGTCATCGGTTCGCCTTCGATCCGGATGGTCCCGCCGTGGGACTCGAGGAGCCCCGCGATCATCGAGATGGCGGTCGACTTGCCGGCGCCGTTCGGGCCGAGGAGCCCGTAGGTCTCGCCCGCTTCGACGTGGAGGCTGACTCCGTCGACCGCGATGAGTTCCCCGAAGTGGCGGCTCAGGTTGTTCACCTCGAGTGCGTGGTCACCCACGGGGTGCTCCCTTGTTCGAAACGTGGCACTGCTGATGATGGCAGCCCGGGAGGTTCGCCGCTGGCTACCGTCGCCGTGTGGGTCCGAGACCGGGGATGAAGCGCTTCGGCGCGGCGGGCCTGGTCATCGTCATGGCCTGGCTCGCATGGGGTGCTCCGGCCGCCGCCGGGGACTCGTCGCGCCAGGGGCCGGTCGACGACGAGACGGTGGTCATCGACATCTACTGGGGTGACGGCTGTCCGTTCTGCCACGACGCCATCGACTCGCTCACCGCGTTCGCGCAGGGCGAGGACCGTGTGGAGGTCCAGACCTACGAGGTCTGGTTCGACTCGACCAACCGTGCTCGGATGGAGAGGGTCGCGGCCGAACTCGGGGTCCGAGCTGATGCGGTGCCGCTCATCGTCGTCGGTGACCGATCCTGGGCCGGGTTCAGTGGGGCGATCGGTCGATCGATCGAGGCGGAGGTCCTCGACCGGGTCGCGGGGATGGAGGACACCGTCGATCCGAACGGCGACGATCCGACATCTGACGAGCCCTCTTCGGCAGTGATCGGGGTGCCGTTCGTCGGCGACATGGACCTCGCCGGGCGCTCCACGTTGCTGGCCACGGTGCTCATCGCACTGGTCGACGGGTTCAACCCGTGTTCGCTGTGGGTCCTGACCGTCCTGCTCGCCCTGGTGCTGCACACGGGTTCTCGCACGCGGGTGGTCGCCATCGGCGGCACGTTCCTCGTCGTGACCACCCTCATCTATGGCCTCTTCATCGTCGGCGTGTACTCGACCCTCGGGCTGGTGGGGGCCATGGACGGAATCCGCCTGGTCGTCGCCGCCTTCGCCCTCACCTTCGGCCTGGTCAACATCAAGGACTTCTTGTGGTTCAAGAAGGGCGTCTCGCTGACCATTCCCGACGACCAGAAGCCCGGCATCTACCGGCGGGTGCGGGGCCTGGTCCGCCCTGGTGTCGGCTTGCCCGCGGCGCTGGCGGGCACCGTGGTGATGGCCGGGGGCATCGCGCTCATCGAGCTGCCGTGCACTGCGGGCTTCCCGGTGATCTGGAGCGACCTGGTGCGTTCAGCCGGCGTGTCCGGGACCGAGTTCGCCTCGCTGCTCGGGGTGTACCTGTCGATCTACCTTCTCGACGAGCTGGTCATCTTCGGTGCGGCGGTGTTCACCATGCGGGCCACCAGGCTCCAAGAGCGTCACGGCCGCCTGCTCAAGCTGATCGGTGGGATGGTGATGGTGGCCATCGCCGTGGCCATCGTGTTCTTCCCCACATCGATGGAGAGCATCGGGGGCGTGCTGGCCGTGTTCTTGGTCGCGGTGGTCGGAAGTGTGGTCGTCGCCGCCACGGAGCGGGCGATCCGCGGCGGCGACGGTGACGGGTCGGGGACGGTCAGGCGCAGTCCGGCGCGTCGATGAGGATTTCGACGCGTCGGTTGAGGGCGCCGGCGTCGGCGAGGAAGTCGCCGTCGGCGTTGACGTCGGGCACCCGTAGTTGGGTGTCGCCCCGGCCGTCGATCTCGAGTGTCCAGCCCTCGATGCTGTTGTCGGCCGCCCAGGTGGCGAACCAGTCGCGGGTCGAGGTGGCCCGGTCGAGCGACAGCTCCTGGTTGGCGGCCGCGCTGCCCTGGCTGTCGGTGTGGCCGACGAAGGTCAGCGTCGCGTCGGGGAAGCTGTCGGCGAGCTGTTCGGCCAGTTCGGCCAGCACGCTGTCGGCCTCGCTGCGCAGCGCGGCGCTGCCGGTGTCGAAGAGCACGTCACCGGGCACCGGCACCGGGTCGCAGGCTTCGCGCTCGGGGGCCACGAGCTCCTCGGCGCCGGGCAGCCGCCACAGCTCGAGGCGACCGTCGTTCCAGCCGACGGCCACGTGACCGCCGTCGAGGGTGAAGGCGATGGTGCTCGGTTGGGGCCCCGTCCCAACGATTTCCTGATCGAAGGTGTGGAGGACCGACTGGGCCTTCACGTCGATGACGCTGGTCTCGAGCCTCGACCCGACAGCGAGCAGCGAGCCGTCGGGGGAGAAGTCGAGGTCGCGGACCCGCTCGGCGACGGGCACGTCGAACTCGGCGTCGAACGCCTCGAGCCCCCAGAACCGGATGACGGTCTGGCTGTCCTCGTCCTGGAGAGCGCCAGCGAGCTGCTCGGCATCGGGTGAGTACCGGAGCATCGTTGTGGCCATGCCGCAGGATCCGTCCCCGGAGGACAGCTCCAGCTCGGCGATGATGGCCCCGGCCACGGTGTCCCACACGTTGACCGAGCAGTCCCAGTGGGTCACGGCCAACTGGTCGCCGCCGGGGTGCCAGTCCATGCCGACCACGGCGCGATCCATCGGTCCTCCCCCTGGAGCGGGGTCGGCGAGGGTGGCGGTCTCGGTGCCATCGGGCAGTGACCAGAGGATCACGTCGCCGTCCCGGTCCCCGGTGGCGAGGGTCGCGCCGTCGCTGGACACCGCAGCACGGTGGTTGTAGCCCGAACCGAGGCGGAGCACCTCGTCGCCGGTGGCGGAATCGTGGACCGAGACGCCGTACACCCCGAGTCCGACCGCCAGCTGGTCACCGTCGGGGGTGAACGCGAGCGACTCGGCGGCGTGGTCAACGAGGAACACCTCGACCAGCTCACCGTCGGCCACGTGCCGGACCCGCACCGCCTGGAAGTGACCGGAGTAGAGAGTGTCGCCCTCGGGGCCGACGACCAGGCTCGAGACGTACTCGCGTTCGGCCGCTTCCTCGTTGGCCTCGATCACCCACACCAGCTCGGGGTCGCCGTCGGGCGCCTGGAGCTCGGTGGTTGTGGTCTCGGCGCTGGTGGTGGTTGTCGATTCAGTGGTCGTGGGTTCTTCGGATGGGGAGGCCGCATCGTCGTCGTTGCCGCACGAGGCGAGGAGTCCGGCGGTGAGGGCCAGGCTCGCTCCGAGGGCGAGCAGCCTCCGGGTCGAAGTACGTGTGGTCATGGCGCGCCCTTTCGTCAGCGGCGGGAGACCGTGGCCACCTCCCTCTGCACTCCGTTCCATCGTCCGCCCGGAGGTGGTGGACCGAACAGTGTCCTTGGTCCTGACCCGTCAGGACCGTCCGGCCCGTCGTCGATCCCCTGCTCA
>SKKL01000132.1 GCA_007121465.1 Acidimicrobiales bacterium
GGAGGCGTTTCCGGGAGTAACCGTCCCGTCTGATTTAAACACCGACGGGAGTTCAGCGAGCTTTTCGACGGTCGTACCTGGACGGAGCCCCTCATCTTCGGTAACGGTAATCTCCTCGCCGTCCTCGTCGTGACCCGCGATCGGGACGATCTCGTCGTCGAAGCGTCCCTCTTCGGTGGCCGCGACGGCGCGCTGTTGGGACTGGGCGGCGAAGGTGTCGAGGTCGGTGCGGCTCAGGTTCCACTGGTCGGCGATCATCTCGGCCCCGATGCCCTGAGGGACCAATCCGCCGGCATCCGCGTAGCGCTCGTTCATCGAGTCGGTGAACGGGAAGCCGAGGTCCTTGGAGATCGACGCGCCCATCGGCACCAGGGACATCACCTCGACGCCGGCGGCGACGACCACGTCGTAGGCCCCCGCCATCACACCCTGGGCGGCGAAGTGGGCCGACTGCTGGGAGGAACCGCACTGGCGGTCGATGGTGGTGGCGGGCACCGACTCGGGCCACCCGGCGGTGAGCACGGCGTTGCGGCCGACGTTGAGCGACTGGGCGCCGACCTGCATCACACAGCCCATGATCACGTCGTCGACCACGGCGGGATCGAGGTCGTTGCGCTCGGCGAGTGCCTTGAGGGTCTCGGCGGCGAGGTCGGCGGGATGCCAACCCGAGAGGACTCCGTTGCGCCTGCCGCCCGCGGTGCGGACGACGTCGACGATGACTGCGTTGGGCATGGGGTGCTCCTCGGGGTGCGGTCGGTGCGACCCGGCGGTCGGGTCGGGATCCCGGAGCAGATCGGGCGCCCCGGCACTGTCCCCACCGGCGATTCTCGCCGCAACTTGACCGTGCGGTCAATCGGCGCACACCCGCAGGAGATCATCCTCCGTGGAGGCTAGGGTGACCGACGTCTCTGCTGTCCGGGTCCCAGGGGGAACACCACATGCCCACCAACGATGAGCTGCTCGACAGGGTGGCCGGCCAGACCGTCGCCTCCCGGTTCCTCGACACCGCCCGCGACCTCTCCGAGCGGGTGGCCTTGCGATGGAAGACCGACGACGGCGCCTGGCACGAGTGGACCTTCGCCGACTACCTCGACCGCGTCGCCCGGGTCGCGTCGGCCTATCAGGCCCATGGTGTCGGCCACGGCGACCGCGTCGTGCTCATGTTGCGCAACCTTCCCGAGTTCCACGTGCTCGACATGGCCGCCTACTTCGTGGGCGCCACGCCGGTGTCGATCTACAACTCGTCGTCCTCGGACCAGATCGATTACCTCGTCAACCACTGCGAGGCCGTGTTCGGGATGGTCGAGGACGACGAGTACCTCGCCCGCTTCACCCAGGTTCGTGACCAGCTCACCTCGCTGCGCACGCTCGGCACCGTGCGCGACGGCATCGACGGGGCCGACCTGAGCTTCGCCGACCTGTGTGCCCACGACCCGATCGACCTCGACGAGGCCATCAGCACCGCGCGGCCCGAGGACCTGGCCACGATCATCTACACCTCGGGCACCACCGGTCCGCCGAAGGGGGTCATGTTGACCCACCAGAACATCATGTGGACCGTCGAGTGCTTGAGGGAGACGATCGACCTCACCGACTTCGTCGGCAAGCGCCTCGTCTCGTACCTGCCGATGGCTCACATCGCCGAGCGGATGACCTCGCACTACCAGCAGTCGGCTCTCGGTTTCGAGGTGTCGTGCTGCCCGGAGCCCACCCTGATCGCCCAATACGCGGGCGAGGTCCGGCCCAACATCATCTTCGGCGTGCCCCGCGTGTGGGAGAAGATCTACGGGGGTGTGACCGCCGCTCTGAGCGCCGATCCCGAGAAAGCCGGCCCGTTCAACGACGCCGTCGAAGCGGCCCTCCCGATCGTCGAAAAGATGGACTGGGGAACCGCGACCGACGAGGAGATCGCCACCTGGGAGTTCCTCGACCAGGTCGCCTTCTCGACGGTGCGCAACCTGGTCGGGCTCGACGAGGTCGAGGTCGCCATCACCGGCGCCGCTCCGATCCCCGGCGATCTGCTCGCCTGGTTCCGCGCCATCGGTGTCCCCCTCAGCGAGATCTACGGGATGTCGGAGAGCTCCGGTCCGATGACCTACACCGCCACCCGGGTGAAGCCCGGCTGGGTCGGACCCGCCGTCGCGGGGTGCGAGGTGAAGCTCGCCGACGACGGGGAGATCATCTGTCGTGGCGGGAACGTCTTCGCCGGATACCTCAACAACCCCGAGGCCACCGAGGCGACCCTGATCGACGGGTGGTTGCACTCCGGCGACATCGGCGAGATCGACGACGATGGCTACTACCGCATCGTCGACCGCAAGAAGGAGCTGATCATCACCGCGGGCGGCAAGAACGTCAGCCCGGCCAACCTGGAAGCCGCCTTGAAGGTGATCCCGCTGGTCGGCCAGGCGTGCGCGGTGGGGGACCAGAAGCCCTTCATCTCCGCGCTGGTGGTCCTCGACCCCGACGTCGCCCCGTCCTGGGCGGCGAACGAGGGCCTCGAGACCACCGACCTGGCCGAGTTGGCCGACCATCCCCGGGTGGTCGAGGAGATCGAGCGGGGCTTGTCCGAGGTGATGGCCCAGTTCAACAACGCGGAGCGGGTCAAGAAGGTCAAGATCCTCGGTGAGGAGTGGCTGCCCGACTCCGAACTGTTGACACCGACGTCCAAGCTCAAGCGTCGCGGGGTTCTGGCCCGCTATGCCGAGGAGATCGACGCCCTGTACGGGTAGTCACCTCGGGACGGCTCGGATGAACCGGCCACCTTGGGTGACCAGGCGTCGCGCAAAGTGCAGGATCATCCGACACGGCTGTCGAGCGGGCTGTACGCTGTAGGGGTAACCGGGCGGTGTGGACGCCCGGTGTTCGTCGGGAGTGAGGTCGACACACCATGCGGGTCACCATCGAACGGGTCATCGACGATCCGGTGGTCGTCGAGGAGTTCCTCGAGCTCTATCGTTCGGCCTTCTCGCCACTCGACACCCTCGCGGCGGGCCGTCAGGCGCTCACCGACGACGAGTTCCGAGCCGAGCTGGTCGAGGAGTCGGTGCTCAAGTTCGTCGGCCGCAACGACGACGACCGGCCCGTCGCCATGGCGATCATGGCGACCGACCTCGCGACCCTCCCCTGGATCAGCCCCGCGTTCTGGCAGGCCCGCTACCCCGAGCAGTTCGCTCGCAACGCCATCTTCTACGTCGGTGCCCTCCTCGTGGCTCCCGAGGCCCAAGGGTCGATGTGGTTCCACCGGCTCTTGCGCGAAACCATCATCTACGCCGCTGAGCGCCGCGGCGTGGGCGCGATCGACGTGTGTCGCTACAACGCACAGAGCGTCGACATCCCCCGGGCGGTCGCCAAGGTGTCCCGATCACTCACCGACGTCGCGATCGAAGAGGTCGACACCCAGACCTACTGGGCCTTCGTCTACGACGGCCTGAAGCCCGGGCGCGGCTCCACCCTGGTGGCGGCGGACGCCATAGGGGAACCCCCGGACGAGATCGATCTGCGCGACCCGAGCTCGATCGGAGTGCCGAGGTCGTGACCGGTATCGACATGATCCACGGTGTCGAGTCGCGCTCCACCTGGGAGGACGATCCGACCCTCACGATCCCCGTGACCTCCGGGGTGGGTCGAGGGCCCACATCGGTCGCCGCCTTCGACGCCGCGCTGCGAGCCGCCGGGGTCGCCAACTTCAACTTGATCCGGCTCAGTTCGGTGATCCCCACCGGAGCCGCCGTCCAGATCGCCGTCGACCCCGAGCCCACTCCACCGGCGGGCGGGTGGGGCGACCGGCTCTATGTCGTCTATGCCGATGCACGAGCCACCGAACCGGGCCAAGTCGCTGCGGCCTGTGTCGGCTGGGTCCAGAACCCCGACGACGGGTCGGGGCTGTTCGTCGAGGTCGAAGGCCACGACGAGGCCGTCGTGCGCCAAGAGGTCACCGATAGTCTCCACGCCATGACCGTCGCCCGCGATCTCGCTGCCGGACCTCCCGTCCTGCTCAGCCGATCGGTCCGATGTGAGGGTGAGCCGGTCTGTGCCCTGGTCATCGCCCCGTTCACCTCCGAGGCGTGGAGGTGAGTCAGGTCCCCGGGCTGCGACCGGAGCCCCAGACCGGGCCCGACCTGTTCGGGTCCCACGAGATCGCCTTCGAGTGTCTCGCCGACACGGACCGCACCGCCAAGCTCATCGAGGCGGTCACCGATTCGGTGCGGCCCGGCGACCGCGTCCTCGAGCTCGGAACCGGAACCGGGATCCTGTCGCTCGCCGCGGCTCGGGCGGGAGCCAGCGCCGTCGACGCCTACGAGCTGTCACCGGCCACCGCTGCCCTCGCTCGGCGCAACATCGCGGCCAATGGCTGCTCCACGGTGGTCCAGGTTCTCGAGGAGGACGTCACCTCGTGCACCTTCTCGGGACCCTACGACGTGGTGATCGCCGAACTGATCAGCGTCGGGCTCGTCGAGGAGCTCCTCGTCCCCGCCTTCAACAACCTCGTGGCCCAGGGCGTGCTCGCACCCGATGTCCGAGTGATCCCGAGCTCACAATCGACGTTCGTCGAGCTGGTCGAGGCCGACTACGAGTTCTTCGGGTTCGAGCTGCCGATGATCCAGATCGAACAGACCTGGCAGGACCGCAGGGTGCGTGACACCCGGACCGAGCTCCGGCTCGTCTCCCACCCCGACTTCACGCTGTCGGCGAGGGACGGGATCGCCGTCGAGGAGCGGGTTCTCGCCGTCATCGACCTCGCCGTGCGCCACAGCGGTCGCACCAACGCGCTGCGCATGACGAGCATGTCGCACCTGGCGCCGGGGATCGACTCCGGGTGGACCCAGTGCATGAACTCCCCCGCCCTGGTCCCGATCCCGCCTCGCGACCTCGTCGTCGGATCCACGGTGGGGCTCGACCTGTCCTATCGTATGGGGGCGGGCTTTTCGAGCATGCGCTTCCAGTGGGGCGACGAGGATCCTGCTGACATTTACCTCCCCTGATCGTCAACACAGCTCTACAGCAGCCGATAAGTGGACCATGCCGCCGTTGTGGGTCCGCTTCCTGCTGATCGGCCTGCTGCTCCACGCCGCGGGCGTCCTCGGCGGGCCCGAGGTGCTCGGCATCACCTTCCAGCTCACCGGTTGGGCGGCGGTCGGTGCCGCTTGGTGGGCGGGACGGGCTCAGCTCCCGGGCCAGCGGGCGCCCTGGTTCCTCCTCGCCTCGGGTGGCGGTCTCATGCTGCTCGCCACCATCGTCCGGGTGGTCCACGGCGAGATGATCGGCATCGAGGACCCCTTCCCGTCGGTCGCCGAACCGTTCTACATCGCTGGGTATCTGTGTCTGCTCGCCGGGATCGTCCAGCTGATCCGGCTGCGCACGGTGGTCCGGGCCCGCGCCGATCTCATCGACGCGTTGATCGTCGCCGCCGCGGCGGGGCTCATCACCTGGGTCGCGCTGCTGGCCCCGTACGTGCGCGACGGCTCGGTCAGTGTCGCCGAGCGCGGCATCGCCTCGTTCTACTCCCTTCTCACCCTCGCTCTGGTGGGTGCCACCGCTCGGCTCGCGTTCGGCCCGGGCTTTCGGGCGCCGACCTACTACTTCTTCGCGGCGGCAGTGACCGTCACCGTCGCCGCCGACGTGCTCGCCACGCTCGTGACCACCGGCTCGGTCGACTCCTCGGTCTACGTCGCGCTGGCCCCACTGGTCTTCGTGTTCTTCGGTGCCGGTGCGCTCCACCCGTCGGCACCGCGGTTGACGGCCCGCCCCGAGTACGTCCCTCCGCGCCTCACCTGGCGGCGGATCGCCATGTTGACCACCGCCCTGGTCATGGGCCCTGCGGTGCTCGTGCTCCAGCACACCCGTGGTGGCGAGATCGACCTTCCAGTGGTGGCCACCGGGTGGATCGCCCTGTCCATGCTCGTGTTGGCTCGGCTCGGACTGCTGATCAAGGATGAGGAGCGGGCGGCCACACGCGAGCGAGTCCTGCGGGACATGGGCTCGGTCCTCGTCGTCGGGGGAAGCCGTGAGGAGATGCACACCGCAGCCCTGTGGGCGGTGCTCGAGCTCACCGACGGTCTGCCGGCGGGGCGGGCCAGCGTTCTCACCCTCACCGCCGACGACCACATCGAGGTCGCGGCGTCGGTCGGACGTCGATCCGCGGGGTCCGACGGGATCCGCCTCCCTGTCCACCAGCTCCCCGCCCCCGTCCGTGAGGCCCTGACCCAGCGTCACCCCATCAGCCTCGAGCGAGTGCCGGCCTTCGACGTGCTCGACGCGACAACCGACGAGATCGAAGCGTCGGTTGTCGTGGCGCCGCTCGTGGCCCGGGGCCGAACCACCGGCGCCATCCTCGTCGCCTCGTCGATCCCCATCGACCGAGGCGTCGTCACCGCACTGACCTCGGTCGCGATGGAAGTGTCCCTCGCCATCGAGAGCGCGGCGCTCACCGAGGACCTCCACCGCCGCAAGAGCGACCGCCGGTTCCGTGCCCTCGTCGAGAGCAGTGCCGAGTTCATCGTCGTGCTCGATGCCGACGACCATGGGATCTTCGCCACCCCGGTCGTCGAGCGGTTGCTCGGACACCCCGAGACCCACTTCCTCGGCCCGCTCTCGGACGAGTTGGTCCATCCCGGCGACCGGCCGCGGTTCGCGGAGTTGCTCGCCGAGGCCCGATCCGGGGGCGACGACGACGAGCACGGTGTGCTGCGTCTCCTCCACGCCGACGGTTCCTACCGCTGGTTCGACCTCCGGGCGCGGGACCTGAGCGACGACGAGGAGATCGGGGGGCTGGTGCTCACCGCCCGCGACGTCACCGACCGGGCACTCGCCGAACAGCGGCTGGCTCGCTCCGAGGCCCGGTTCCGCTCGCTGGTCCAGAACAGCTCCGACGTGGTGGCGGTCATCGATGAGCAAGGGTCGCTGAGCTACGTCAGCCCGGCGATCGGCCCGATGCTCGGGTTCGTGGCCGAGGAGCTGGTGGGCACCAACGTGATGCGCCTCCTCCCCGCCGACGAGGTCAGCCGAGCGATGAAGCTTCTCGACGGGGTCACCGACGAGCCGTTCGAGCAGGTCAACGTCGAGATGCGCCTGCGTGACCGCGACGGCACGTGGCGCAATGTCGACGTGACGATCTCGGACATGCGGGGCGAGGCCGCCGTCCAGGGGATCGTCCTCAACGTGCGCGACGTCACCGTGCGGCGGGCGCTCGAACAGGATCTCCAGCACCGGGCTCTGCACGACGAGCTGACCGGGCTCGGAAACCGCGTCTACTTCGAGCAGCGCCTCACTCGGGCGCTGGGGCGCACCGAGTCCCGACTCGACCAGGTGGCGGTGCTGATGGTCGACCTCGACGACTTCAAGGAGATCAACGACTCACTCGGTCACGGGGCGGGCGATCAGGTGCTCATGGCCGTGGCCGAGCGGATCCGGGCCTGCCTGCGGGTGTCCGACGCCGCCGCCCGACTCGGTGGCGACGAGTTCGGGGTGCTCCTCGAGGAGATCTACGGTGAGTCCGAGGTCTACGCGGTGGCCGACCGGATCCTCCTCGCCGTCGCCCAGCCCTACAACGTCGACGGTCGCCAACTGACCCTCTCGGCCAGCATCGGCATCGTCATCGACACCAACCGGACGTCGAACTCCGATGCCATGCTGCGCAGCGCCGACGTCGCCATGTACCTCTCCAAGGACCACGGAAAGGGCCGCTACGAGCTGTTCCAGGAGTCCGTGCACGCCGGAGCGTTCGAGCGCCTCGAGTTGAAGGCGGCCTTGACCGACGCCGTCCGCAACGGCGGGCTCGTCCTTCACTACCAGCCGATCGTCGAGATGGAGTCGTCGGCGGTCGTCGGGTGCGAGGCACTCGTGCGCTGGAACCATCCCGAGCGCGGGCTCGTGCCACCGGCCGACTTCATCCCTCTCGCCGAGGACACCGGTCTCATCGTGGCTCTCGGCCGGTGGGTGCTCGGCGAAGCCTGTCGCCAGCTCGCCGAGTGGGACCGCCAGATGCCCGAGGCCCGGGACCTGAAGGTGAGTGTGAACCTCTCGGTCCGCCAGATCGAGAGCATGACCCTCGTCTCCGACGTGAACGATGCGCTGGCCGCGTCGGGCATCTCACCGGAGAGGCTGACTCTGGAGATCACCGAGAGTCTGGTGATGAACGACGATCTGCAGACGCTGGAGCGCCTGGCCGAGCTCCGAGCGTCGGGGATCACCCTCGCCGTCGACGACTTCGGTACCGGCTACTCCTCGCTCGGCTACATCCAGCAGTTCCCGCTCGACGTCATCAAGATCGACCGCAGCTTCGTCCATCGGCTCGGTACTTCTTCGGCCGGAACCGGGCATCTCGTCCGCACGATCGTCGACCTCGCGGCGAGTCTGCGGGCCGACAGCGTGGCCGAAGGGATCGAGGACCAGTTCGAGGCCGACACCTTGCGGGACATGGGATGTCGGTTCGGTCAGGGCTACTTCTACTCCCGGCCCATCCCCGGAGACGACTTCCTCGCTCTCCTCGAGGCGCGACCCACCGGCGACGGCGATCGGGTGACCTTGGCGCTCGGTCCCCGACCGGGCAGCAGCTAGTTCCCGCTTCGAGCTAGCCCTTGTCGCTGGTCGGGCGGTCCCACGTCTCGACGTCGTTGGGGTGACGCTTGAGTGCTGCGGGGTTGTCGCGGGCGAGCTTGTAGACCTGCAACGGGTTGATGATCCGGGGGGAGAAGTCCCGACGGCGGCGGTGCTCGTCGTCCTCGGGATCGTCGGACGGGGTCGCCATCACGACCCGGGTTCCGGCCATGCGGTCGTGGACCGAGCGCCGATCGGGGTCAGCGAGAGCGGTGGAGCCCCAGACCGCGGTGAGGACCGCAGCCGGCCAGCCCCCGGGGATCGGCTGGACGATGCCGGGGAGCAGCCACCGCCGGGTGGCCTGTCCGGCGGTCGGTGTTGCGCCGGTGTAGTGGTCGATCACCCGGATGCGGAGGAGATCCTTGCCGGGGGTGGCACCGGCCTTGCAGATGAACACGATCTCGTAGGCCGCGTAGCAGACGAAGAACGTCATGGTGACGAGGAACCAGTTCCCCCACGGCTCGGGGGTGACGGTGTCGGACCACAGCTGGAGGTGGAGGAAGATGTGGGCGATCGACAGGGCGAACAGCCAGGTGGCCACCGCGGTGACGTCGACGATGCGGGCCATGAGCCGCCGCCACATCGGTGCCAGATCGAACGAGCCGGGGTCGACCATCTCGTCGCGCGGCGGCGGTGCGGGCCGCCGGCGCCGTCCGGCGCTGGTGGTCGCCGCCTCGGCCTTGCGGCGCCGATTCGAGCGGTCGCCGATCGGGGAGCTCTCCGCCTCGGTCTCGTGATACTCGCTGATGGCCACGGTGACCCCCTTGGTCAGACCCACCACGGTAGCGGCCCGTCCACTCGACGGCCCGGTCGGGCACCCCGCAGGGGACCGATGGTGGAGGCGATGGGAATCGAACCCACGACCTACGGCTTGCAAAGCCGCCGCTCTGCCAACTGAGCTACGCCCCCGGATCCGCTCATGCTACGGGACCCGGGCCCCGGCCACGAACCGGCGCGTGCCGGGCCTCGTGGCGGGTCGGTGATTGCTCGCGGGCGCCGGGCGTGGTCAGATCATGGACCTGGGCACCCGGCCCAACCGACATCGAGGTGAGCACACCGTGGACTTGATCCTGATCGCCGACGACCACTCCGATGCGTCCCGCCGCGCGGTCCGGTGGGCCGCCGAGCACCTCCCCCTCGACGAGCGGCGCGTCCTGTTGCTCAGCGTGGCGGTCCCACCCTCGGCCCCCCTCGCGAGCGGTGGTCTCGTCGCCCCCGATGTCCTGGTGGTCAACCCTGTCGACGACCCCGAGGCCACCAACGCTGCTCGCGAGGAGGCGCTCGCCGCCCTGGCCGAGACCAAGGCCGAAGCGGGTCTGCCCGATCACACCGAATTGCTGGTCGTCTGGGGCGACCCCGCCACCGAGATCGTGATCGCGGGCCAGGACCACGACGCCGCGCTCATCGTCCTCGGGAGCCGTGGACGCGGGTTCCTCGGGAGGGTCCTCCTCGGCACCGTCAGCGGACACGTCGTGCACCACGCCCATCGTCCCGTGCTCATCGTCCCGCCCGTCGACGTGGAGCCGCCCGCGGAGTCGTGAGCCGCGTCGGTCCAGCGCCTATCGACCTCAGTGGTCGTCGTGGCCGAGAGTCCGACGTAGGCCACTGTCGACCCGGCGCATCAGCGAAAGGACGAGCAGTCCGAGAACGGTGGCACCCGCCGCGAGCGCATAGAGGCCGAGGCCAGTGGCGATCCCGACCCCTGCGGCGAACCACAACGAGGCGGCAGTGGTCAGCCCCTCCACCGAGGTGTTGCTCTGGCGGATGATCGCTCCCGCCCCGATGAACCCGATCCCGGTGAGAACGCCGTGGAGAGCGCGGCCCGGATCGCCCGCCGACATCCCGTCGGCCACCGCTGTCTCGTAGAGGATGTGCCCGATGGCGACCCCGAGGGCCGAACCGGCGGCCACGAGTGCGTGGGTGCGGAGCCCGGCCGACTTGTTGGCCAGCTCGCGCTCGGCGCCGATGAGCGCACCGAGCACGATGGCGAGGGCGACGAGACCGACGAGCTCGAGCTGGTCGGCGACCGAGACGTCGGGGCCGCGCATCAGCGCCGGGACGTAGGCGAGCACGATCAGAGGCTACTGGTGGGCGAGCCCCTCGGCGTTCTGTTCGGTTCCGCCGGTCACGGCGAGCTCGGCGATCTCCCCGCTCTCGGTGAGGTCGATCACGTCGGGGTCGGTCAGAGCGATGGCTCGGGTGAGAGCCTCGCGGGCCCGCTGGCCGATGGGTCCGGCCCGCCAGCCAGCTCCCCGTTCGACCCGGGCGCGGGCGATGCGCAGCGCGGTCACGTTGCCGCCGGACCGCTGGCACAACGATCGAGCTGCCGTCTCCTGTTCGTATCCGGGCGCCATGGCGGACCGAACCGCAGAGATGGTGAGTTCCTCGATCGACGTCATCGTGCCCCTTCCGCCTTCTGGGTCAGACCGCCCCTCGTGAACGAAACCTTACCCCGCCGATAGCGTGCTGAACAGGGAAATCTTCGGTTCGTCGACCGGATAGCGTCGCTTCCATGGCCGAGCCCTCCGACGCCGTCCGCACCTTCCCCCGTCGTCACGCCCGAACCCGCCGCTTCACCCTGGGCGCTCCGCGTTCGTTCCAGGTGGCCGCCGACGGGTCGGTCGTGTGGTTCCTCCGATCCGACAGCAGCGAGGAGGCCATCCACTCGCTGTGGACCCTCGATCCCACCAGCGGCGCGGAGGCACAGGTCGTCGACCCGCGGTCGCTGGCAGTCGACGAAGGATCGCTCCCCGCCGCCGAACAGGCCCGTCGGGAGCGAGCCCGCGAGTCGGGGGAGGGCGTCGTGTCCTACTCCATCGACTCGGCGGGACGCCGGGCGGCGATGGCGGTCGGGGGCCAAGTGGTGCTGGCCGACCGCGAGACCGGACAGGTCGACGTGCTCGATACTCCCGGCGGAGCCTTCGACCCCCGCGTCGATCCCACGGGCCGACGGGTGGCCTATGTGTGTGACGGCGGGCTTCGGGTGGTGGCCCGCGACGAGATCGACCGCGTCGTGGTCGCCGAGGACGGGGTCACCTGGGGAGCGGCCGAGTTCATCGCCGCCGAGGAGTTCTCCCGTTCCCGAGGGTTCTGGTGGTCACCCGACGGACGGTCCCTGCTCGCCGAGCGCGTCGACGAAGCGCCGATCCACACGTGGCACATCGCGTCGCCGGTCGAGCCCTGGTCCGCGCCGAGGTCGATCCGCTACCCCGCCGCGGGCACGCCCAACGCCTTCTGTTCGCTCGCCATCGTCCCCGACGTCGACGATCCCGAGCGCGACCGGGTTCGGATTGCGTGGGACTCGGACCGCTACCCGTATCTGCTCACCGCCACGTGGTCCGCCGATGCGCCCCTGGTGTCGGTGCTCACCCGGGACCAGCGCACCATGGCCGTGCTCGAGGTGGACCCGAGATCGGGAGCCACTCGAGAGGTCGCCGTGCACGAGGACCCGACCTGGGTCGAACCGGTCCCCGGGGCACCGGCCTGGTGGGGCGGCCAGCTGCTCACCGTCGCCGACGATGCCGAGACCGACACCCGACGGCTGCATCTCGACGGGGTGGCGATCTCCCCGCCGGGGATTCAGATTCGCTCGGTGGTCGACGTCTCGCCTGATGCCGTCGTCGTCACCGCCTCGGTCGGCGACCCGACCCAGGTCCAGGTGCTGGCGGTGAGTCGAGACGGGTCGGCCGATCCGATCACCGAGGCCGAAGGGGTCCACCACGCCGCCGCCGGGGCCACCACCCTCGTGGTGTCCACAGCCGGAATGGACCACGACGGCGCCCAGGTGTCGGTGTCGACGCCGCAGGCCCGGTGGACCGTCGCCACCCGAGCCGCCTCGCCGGGGTTGGAGACCGACATCCGCTTCCTCGAGCTCGGCGACCGGGGACTGCGGGGCGCGCTGGTCCTCCCGACCGCCCCGGAGTTCGCCGACGGGCCGCTACCGGTGCTGCTCGACCCCTACGGCGGCCCCCACGCCCAGCGGGTGCTCCGCCAGCGCGCCGGTTTCGCCACCTCGCAGTGGTTCGCCGAGCAGGGGTTCGCCGTGCTCATCGTCGACGGTCGGGGCACCCCGGGGCGCGGTCCGAGCTGGGAGCGGGAGGTCCGGGGCGACCTCGCCGCGCCGGTCCTCGAGGACCAGGTCGACGGGCTCGCCGCCGCTGCCGAGGCCGAGCCGCGCCTCGACCTGTCCCGGGTGGGTATCCGCGGCTGGTCGTTCGGTGGGTATCTCGCAGCGCTGGCGGTGCTCGCCCGTCCCGATGTGTTCCACGCCGCGGTGGCCGGCGCTCCGGTGACCGATTGGCGGCTCTACGACACCGGCTACACCGAGCGGTACCTCGGCCTGCCCGACGAGGACCCCGACGCCTACGAGCGCAGCGACCTCACCCCACTCGCGCCGAGGCTCGAACGGCCCTTGATGCTGATCCACGGGCTTGCCGACGACAACGTCGTGGTCGCCCACACCCTCCAGCTGTCCCGGGCCCTGCTCGAGGCGGGTCGGCCCCACACGGTCCTGCCGCTGTCGGGGGTCACTCACATGACCCCTCAGGAGGCGGTGGCCGAGAACCTGCTGGTGCTCCAGGTCCAGTTCCTCCGCGAGGCACTGGACATCGCGGAGGGCTGACGGCGCCTCAGGGGTGACCGGGCAGCGGCTGAGGAGCGGGTGGTCCGATGTAGCGGGCGCTCGGACGGATGATCTTCACGTCCTCGACCTGTTCGAGGACGTGAGCCGACCACCCGATGGTCCGACTGGTGGCGAAGGTGGGGGTGAACAGCGTGCGGGGGATCCCCGCCGCGTCCATGGCGACCCCCGCCCAGTACTCCACGTTCGTGTAGAGGTTGCGGCCGGGCTTCAACTCGGCGAGCAGCTCGATGATGCGCGCCTCGACGACCTCGGCGAAGGCGACGAGGTCGCCGCCGATGCGCTTGGCCGCTCGGTGCATCGGTTCGGAGCGAGGGTCGAGCGTGTCGTAGACGGCGTGGCCGAAGCCCATGATGCGATCGCCGGCCTCCACCCGCTCACGGATCCAGCCGTCGATCCGGTCGGGGGTGCCGATGGCGTCGAGGGTGTCGAGGGCCCGCGAGGGGGCACCTCCATGGAGCGGTCCGGACAACGCCGAGATGCCACCGACGACGCAGGCGCCGAGGTCGGCACCGGTGGACGCGACGACTCGGGCGGTGAAGGTCGACGCGTTGAACCCGTGGTCGATCGTGGCGATGAGGTACTGCTCGACGGCTCGCGCCTCGAGGGGCTGGGGTTCGTGGCCCGTGATCATGCGGAGATAGTCGGCGGCCCAGTCGAGCTCGGGGTCCGGGGCGAGAGGGTCGAGGCCCTGGCCGAGTCGGTGGAGTGCCGCAGCGAGGGCGGGCATGGCCGTGACCAACCGGATGCCCTGGGAGCGGATGGTCGCCCGGTCGAGATCGAGCACCGGTCGGAACCCCTCAGAGGCGGCGAGGAGGGAGACGGCGCTGCGTAGAGCGTCGAGCGGACCGGCGGTCGCGCCGGCGGCCAGGATCGGCAACGCATCGAGGACCGGGGCGGGCAGAGGCAGGGACCGGGCGTCGGCGATCTCCTGTCGAAAGGCGGCCAGCTGACCGTCGTCGGGGAGCGAGCCGTCGAGGATCAGGTGCCAGACCTCGTCGATCGTGCAGTGCTCCACCAGGTCGATCGCCGAGTACTGCCGGTAGTGGTAGAAGCCGGCGCTCCCGCGGACGTCGCCGATGCTGGTGTCGGCGGCGATGACGCCCTGGAGGCCGCGGGGGACCTCGATGAGAGGGGTTTCGGTGTGGGTCGTCGTCATGGGCACTGTGGTCATGGGCTCAGGGTGCCGACCCGATAAGGGGTTGTCAACGTTGATCAATGTCAACGATGATGGGGTCAATGCCCGCCTCCCGCCCGCCCGATCCCCACCCGGGCGATCCCCACCACTCCCACACCCTCACCGCCCGGGAGGCCGCCGCCCGTCTCGGGGTCAAGGTCGAGACGCTCTATGCCTATGTGAGTCGGGGCATGCTCGACCGACGGGTCGACCTCGACGGGAGGACGAGCCTTTTCGCCCCCGAGGACGTCGAACGACTGGCCCGCCGTCGTCGGGGCGGACGTCGCGAGGTCGGGCTCGAGGTGGTCGTCGACACCGGTCTGACCTCCATCGAGGACCACCGTCTCCACTACCGGGGTCTCGACGCGATCGAGTTGGCCAGGACCCGTTCGTTCGAATGGGTGGCCGAGTGGCTGTGGACCGCGGAGATGGGAGACCAGGTCGAACCGTGGACTCCGAGTGTCCGGTCGGCCGATCTGATCGCCGCCGAGGTCGCCGGTCTCCCCTCGACAGCGACGCCCGGCGACCGGTTGCGGGTGGCCGCGGCGGTGGCGGGAGCGACGCACTCGCTGCGCCACGACCTGAGGCCCGACGCGGTGGTTCGGTCCGGGCGCCGGCTGCTGGCCACCATGGTCGACGCGTTGCCTGTCCTCGGGGCGGCCGACGTGCCCGCGCTGGTGGTCGGCTCCGAGGTTCCCCGGCACGATGCGATCGCCGTGAGGCTCTGGCCCCGTCTCGGACCGTCACCAGCCAGCACCGAGCTGGTTCGCACCCTCAACGCCGCCCTCGTCCTGCTCGCCGACCACGAGCTGGCGGCGTCCACCCTCGCCGCGCGGGTCGCCGCCTCCACCCGTGCCGACCCCTACGCGGTGGTGGGGACGGGGCTCGGGGTGTTGTCAGGAAGCCTGCACGGGACCGCCAGCGTTCCGGTCCATCGGTTGTTCCACGAGGTGGGCCAGGCCGGGGTCGCCGAGACCGAGGCGATCGTCGCCGAACATCTCCGCCATGCCAACCTCGTACCGGGGTTCGGCCACCACCTCTACCCCGGGGGAGACCCTCGGGCGGCGGCCCTGCTCGATCTGGTGCGCTCCGCCCATGCCGAACCGGAACGGATGGCCGTGGTCGACGCCGTTCACGAGGTCATGGCCGCCGACGCGCCGGCCGAACCCAACATCGACTTCGGTCTGGCCGCTCTCGCCCACGTGGCCGGATTCCGACTGGGAACCGGCGAGGCGATCTTTGCCGTCGCCCGCTCGGTGGGATGGATCGCCCACGCCATCGAAGAGTACGCGGAGGCCGGAAACCGCTACCGGGCCCGAGCCCGCTACGTCGGCCAGCGGGGGAGGCCATGAGTGGCGCCGATCGGGACCTGTCGTTGTCGCAGGCCCGCCGTCTCGCGCTCGGCGCGCAAGGACTCGTCCGTCCCCGTCCGACTGGGCCGATCGGCGTCCGCCGCCTCCGGTCCGTCTTCGATCGCCTCGGGGTCCTCCAGATCGACTCGGTGAACGTCCTCACCCGCGCCCACCACCTGCCCTTCTTCTCCCGACTCGGTGCCTACGACCGCACGCGGCTCGACCGATGGCTGTGGCGGGAGGGGCCGACCTTCGAGTTCATGGTCCACGAGGCGGCGGTCGCTGAGAACTCGCTCCAACCCCTCATGCGCCACCGCATGGACGATCACCGCTCGCGGTACCCCCTCGACCCCGATGCTCTCGAGTTCGTGCAGCAGGTGCGCGCAGAGGTCGCCGAGCACGGAGCCCGCACCGCTGCCGAGCTCGCCGACGGCGGTAGCCGCACCGGCCCGTGGTGGGGCCTGTCCCGGGGACAGCGGGCCCTTCGACACCTGTACCGAGTCGGCGAGCTGGCGATCGCCGACCGTCGCCCCAGTTTCGAGGTGGTCTACGACCTGCCCGAACGGGTGCTGCCGCCGGAGGTCCTGGCCACCCCGACTCCGACTGACCACGAGGCTCACCGCCTCCTCCTCCTCGCCGCCGCGCGGGCCCACGGGATCGGAACCGTCGCCGACCTGGCCGACTATCACCGGCTCAAGTCGGCACCCTCGCGCCGGGCCCTCGACGAGCTGGTGGCCGACGGTCTCCTCGAGAAGGTGAGAGTGGAGTCGTGGAAGGATCCGGCCTACCTGCACCCCGATGCTGCCGTGCCCCGGGCCGCCACCGGTCGGGCCCTGCTCAGCCCATTCGACCCCGTCGTGTGGTTCCGGCCTCGACTCGAACGCCTCTTCGGGTTCCACTACCGCATCGAGATCTACGTGCCCGAACCGAAGCGTCGCTACGGCTACTACGTGCTGCCCTTCCTCCTCGGCGAGCACCTCGTGGCTCGTGTCGACCTCAAGGCCGATCGCCACGCGAAGGTTCTCCGGGTCCGTGGTGCCTTCTCCGAGCCGGGCCACGATCCGGGTCCGGTCCTCGGCCCCCTGGCCGACGAGCTGACCGAGATGGCGGACTGGCTCGGCCTCGAGGACGTCGTGGCCGGCGAACGCGGTGATCTGGTGGGCCAGCTCGGTTTCGACAAGGAGCGCAGGGGGTAGCGTGACGACGCGGGTTCCTGCCATCACCTGGAGCCATCCCATGCGAGCCGATTTCTACCTCGACCCAGCCTGTCCCTGGACCTGGACCACTTCGCGCTGGTTGTGCGAGGTCAGTGATCACCGGCCGGTCACGGTCCGCTGGCGGCCCTACAGCCTCCTGCTCGACGACACGTTGGCCGACATCCCTCTGACCCGACGCCTCGAACTGGCGAGTTCGACCCGGGCGTTGCGGGTGATGGAGGCCGTTCGGGATCGCTACGGCGATGCCCCGATCGGGGAGCTGTACACGCGTATGGGGGTGGGGTTCCACCACGACGGCCGTCGTGAGTTCGATCACCTCCCCTCCGTCCTCGCGGCCATGGACCTCGATCCCAGCATCATCGACGCGCTCGACGATCCACACTGGGACTCCCACATCCGGGCTGCCATGGACGAGGCCCATCTCCTCGCCGGACCTCGTGCCGGTGTGCCCCTCCTGGCGATCACCGCCGACGGTCCCCCGCGGGCGTTCCTCGGTCCGGTCTTCTCTCCCGCCCCGACCGGCATCGCTGCGTTGGCAGCCTGGGACGGACTCATGACCGTGCTGGCCGTCCCGGGGTTCTTCGAGCTGAAGCGGCACCGCACCGGCGAGCCGATCCTCCCCCAGCGGCCGGAGGTCTCCGACGGAGCGGCAGTGGTCGACCTCACCGCCGGCTAGGTCCCTCCCCGGCGAGTCCACACGCGAAAATGCCGGCCTACCCAGAAGGGCAGGCCGGCTCATCGCACAGGCAAGGTCAGGCACGACCTCGACGGCTGTAGCCGAAACCACCGAATACGGCGATGACGACAAGGACGAGAAGGATGATGAGCAGTGGGTTCATCGTTCTCTGTTACCCCCGGTAGCGGATCTCAACCCTCGGGTGGGGAAGACGGGGTCTGGTGGCGACCGTAGAGTCGGCTGATGGACCTCGACGACCCGCACACCCTCGAGCTGTTCCTCGAGGTGTACGGCACCCTCCCCCGGGCGGGCCCGGGTCAGGACGCGCACACCATGAGGGCGTTGGGACTGGTGCCAGGGAGGACGCCTCGTACCGTGCTCGATGGGGGTTGCGGGCCCGGCGCTCAGACCGTGTGTCTCGCCCGTGCGCTGCCGGAGACGCGAATTCTGGCGGTGGACATCCTGGGCGAAATGGTCGAGGAGGCCAATCGACGACTCACCGCTGAGGGCTGGGCCGATCGAGCGCAGGCTCAGGTCGGCGACATGGCAGAACCCCCTGTCGAACCCGGTAGCCAGGACCTGATCTGGTGTGAGGGCGCGATCTACTCGATGGGAGTCATCGAGGCCCTTCGGGCGTGGCGACCCCTGCTCCGACCTGGGGGAACGGTGGCCTTCACCGAGCCCCTGTGGCTCACCGACGCGCCGCCAGCGGAGATCCACGACTGGTGGTTGTCGGAGTACCCGGCCATGGCTGACGATCGCGAGATCAGGTCAGAGATCGACCAGGCCGGCTACCACATCGTCGGCACCTTCGAGCTGCCCGCGTCGGCCTGGTGGGACGAGTACTACCAGCCAATGCGAGCTCGCCTCGAGACGCTGCGAGCCCGATACCCCGGTGACCGTGCGGCTGCCGATGTGGTTCGGTCCGCCGAGATCGAGATCGACATGTTCCAGCGCTTCTCCGAGCACTACTCGTATGCCTTCTACGTCGTTCAGCCGAGCGACTGACTGGGAGTGACTCGAGCCCTTCGCCGGCCCGTCCATCGGTGCCCTCGCGCCCCTATCCTCGGGGGATGGACTTCAGCACCGTCGTTCGCACCACGGGGGCGGTGCGTGAGTTCCTCGACGAGCCGGTTCCCGACTCCGAGCTCCACACGATCCTCGACCATGCCCGTTTCGCTCCGAGCGGCGGTAACCGGCAGGGATGGCGGGTCCTCGTCGTGCGCGACCCGGACATCCGGCGCCAGCTGCGCGACCTCTACCAGGTGTCGTGGCGGGAGTACGTGGCCCACGTTGCCGAGGGCAAGGTGCCGTTCGCCCCGGGCCCCGATCGCCGGTGGCACGGTCCCGCCGTCGACCTCGACGCCGCGCGTGCCTCCGAGGCGCCCAACCCCTTCGGCGACGGCCTCGACACCGCTCCTGCCCTTCTGATCGTCGCCGTCGACCTCACCCAGCTGGCGGTGATCGACAACGGCCTCGACCGCCAGAGCATCGTCGGCGGCGGCTCGATCTACCCCTTCTGCCACAACATCATGCTGTCGGCTCGCGACCGCGGCTATGGCGGGGTGATGACCACCGCCATCTGCCGGGAGGAGGAGGCGGTGCGCGAGCTCCTCGGCATCCCCGACCCGTGGGCGGTCGCCGCCCTCATCGCCCTCGGGCGTCCGGTGAAGCAGCCGACCCGCCTGCGCCGCGACCCGGTCGAGGACTTCACCGTGGTGGACCGGTTCGACGGCACTGCCTTCGAGGCCTGACCGTCCGAATCGTCAGCCGACGGTTCCCTCCGCCACGAGGCGGTCGAGGGTGAGCTCGGGATGGTCGGCCTCGACCCGGTCGAGCCAGTAGGTCGACACGAACAGGGCGTAGCGGGTGCCGTCGGCCTTGCGGAGCACGTCGACGTCGCGCATCGCTCGCAGGGCCGCTTCGCTCTCCTCGTCGGTGCGGCGGGCGATCGTGTAGCGGGTGTGGCTCAACTCGACCTTGGCGCCGAACTCGGTCTCGAGGCGGTGAAGCGCCACCTCGAACTGCATGGGTCCGACCGCAGCCAACACCGGGGCCTGGTCGCCGAGGTCGGGGTCCCGCAGGACCTGGACGACCCCTTCCTCGTCGAGCTGGGCGATGCCCTTGCGGAACTGCTTGAACTTCGAGGAGTCGATCGACCGGACGGTGGCGAAGTTTGTGGGGGCGAAGCTGGGGATGCCGGGGAAGGTCACCGGCTGGTCGATCCAGAGGGAGTCGCCGATGCGCACGTCGGTGGCGTTGACCAGGCCGACGACATCGCCGGGCCACGCCTCGTCGACGGTGTCGCGTTCCTGGCCGAACATCTGTTGGGCGTACTTGGTGGAAAAGGTCCGCCCGGTGCGGTCGAGGGTGACCTGCATGCCCCGCTCGAAGCGGCCCGAGCACACCCGGAAGAACGCCAGCCGGTCGCGGTGTGACGGGTCCATGTTGGCCTGAACCTTGAACACGAAGCCCGAGAACGGGTCGTCGAGGGGGCGAGGCTCGTCCTTCTGGTCGACCCGTGGACCGGGAGCGGGAGCGAGGTCGACGACACCGTCGAGCAGGAGTCGCACCCCGAAGTTCGTGAGTGCCGATCCGAAGAACACCGGGGTGGAGTCGCCGGCGAGGAACGACTTCTCGTCGAAGTCGGCCTCGACCGCGCCGAGCAACTGCTCCTCGTGCTCGGCCACTGCCCACGCCTCGCCCTCCTCGACCGCGGCCCGGTCGGGTTCGACGAGCTCCTCGCCGGCTTCGGTGGCACCACCGGCGGTGCGGGTGAAGCGGATGAAGTCGCCCGTGCGCCGATCGATCACCCCGCGGAAGTCGCCGGGGATGCCGACCGGCCAGGTGACCGGGGTGGGCTTGACGTCGATCTGTTCCTCGATCTCGTCGAGGAGCTCGAGGGCATCGCGACCGGGGCGGTCCCACTTGTTGATGAAGGTGAGCAGCGGCATGTTGCGGGCCCGGCACACCTCGAACAGCTTGAGGGTCTGGGGCTCGATGCCCTTGGCCGCGTCGAGCACCATGACCGCGGCGTCGGCGGCGGCGAGCACCCGGTAGGTGTCCTCGGAGAAATCGCGGTGACCAGGCGTGTCGAGCAGGTTGATCACGTGGTCGCGGTAGGGGAACTGCAGCACCGTGGAGGTGATGGAGATCCCCCGCTTCTGCTCCATCTCCATCCAGTCCGAGGTGGCCGACCGCCTGCCGGTCTTGCCCTTCACCGACCCGGCCTCGCTCGTGAGCGCGCCTCCGTAGAGCAAGAACTTCTCGGTGAGAGTCGTCTTGCCCGCGTCGGGGTGGCTGATGATGGCAAAGGTTCGGCGGCGGGCCGCCTCGGTCACTGCGTCGGGCACCCCATCAACGCTAGGCCCTGGCCTCTGCTGCGGTGTACTCGGCACCAGGACCGCCCACCCGTCACCAGTCGTCGTCTTCGTCGTCGGGGTTGGGTGGGCGGCGGTGGCGTCGGCCGGTGTGATGGGCGGGGCAGCGGAGTCGTCCGTTGGCCTGGATGGTGAGCCCGCCGGTTTCGTAGGGTTCGATGTGGTCGACGTCGCAGCGGTGGGCGGGCACGGTGCAGGTGTCCTGGTCGCAGCGTCGGTCGCGGACTTCGACCGCCCGTCGGGTAGCGCCGGTGAAGAACCGTTGGCGTTTGCCGACGTCGAGGACGCGGGACGGGCCGTCGAACACGACCCGTTCGATGTCGGCTCTGTCGAGCAGCGGGAGGATCTCACCGGGGGTCACAACGGGCCCGGTGGAGAGCTCACAGACCCGGCCGGCCAATGTCGGGTAGTCGACCAGTACCGTGATCAGCGGCCGCGGCTGTTTCGAGCCGGCCGGGACACTGGTGGCGCGTCGGGCCATCTCGATGAGAGCGTCGTAGCGGCGTTGGGGGCGGGTGCGGGCCAGATCGGCGTCGGTGGCGGCGTCACCGAGTCGTTCGCGGGCATCGGCCCAGTCGGCTGTCCACAGTTCGTTCTCGATGCGTTCCAGTGCGGTGCGGAACTCAGCCATCCCTACCGGGTCGAACTGCACGTCGAGCACCCCGGTGCCGTCGAGGGTCTCGGACAGATGCAGGCGCCGAGCCTCGTGGCGATCCCTCGCCTGGTCTTCGGCCCCGTCGGGGTCGTGGAGCTGGCACCAGTAGTCCACCGCTCGACAGAAGTCGTCGAACCGCAGCTCACGGGCGTGGCCGACCAGCATCTCCTCGTCGGCGACGAACGCGTCGAGATTCACCTTGGCGGCACCGATGAGGCGCTGTACATGCGCGGCCGCGATCTCACCACCCACGTGGGCCTGGTCGGTGACCGGCATGGCCCGCAAACGGCGGGCCCGGCGCACCACCGACCGGCATTCACCCACCGGACGCCCCGCCGCACGACCCAACCACCCCGAACACGACTTCGATCCGTCATCGGCCCACACCCGCCGGCTGTCGGCCTCACCCGCCAGGTGCGCGACCGCCGCGTCCAACGCTGCGCCAGCTCGCATCGCCCCCAGCAGCGCATCGACCACCTCGGCATCAGCCAGCCGCGTCGGGTCGAGCGCGGCCAACTCGGCGACCGTGTCGCCCAGCTGCCTCACCACTGCCTCAGCGGTCTTTTCCATGCATCCAGTATCCCTCGGGGGTGTGACAGTCAACTCCACCCTGAAGGTGTGTCATGCTGGAAGAGCGCCTAGCGAGCGACGACTGCAGCTTGTGGGCGTGGAAGGACGAGGACGAGCTCGACTGGTCGGTCGAAATCCGTTGGTGCGTCGGTGAACCCGGTTCGTAGCGTCGAGCTCGTGAAGGTCACGTTCACCAAGCTCGTCGAGAAGCGGGTCACCACCTGGACGGCGGTGCGCAACAAGCGCACGGTGGTTCCTGGCTCGACGATGGCGCTCGGTCGCGGAGGAATGCCCCACGATCTCGAGCAGCTCATCGTCGAGGCGGTCGTCGGACTCGAGCACGGCTTCTGGGGGTCGATCGCCGAAGGAGCGACGTTCCGCAGCATCGGTCGAAAGCGCACCAAGCCCGGACGCGAGGTCGTCCGGCGCAACCGCGTCGACATCGAGCTGAGCGAGCACATCGCGCACTACCACCTCGATCGCTGGCGTGCCGGTAAGTCGACGCCGTGCGCCGAGGCGCTGAGCGAGTTCGAGGCCCGGTGGCGCGACCTCGGCGACAGCGAGTCGTTCACCCTGGTGTGGCCCACCCTCGAGGTGCTCGACTCGGAGTCCACAGCCGCCTGAGACTTACGGCTCGCTGGTGGCGATCAGCTCTCCTCGGTCTCGTGAGGTTCGTCTCCTACTCCGTCGTCAGCGACGTCCAGCTCCGAGTCGTCCCAGGCCGAGTCGTCCCAGAACGGATCTCGTCGGCCCGGACCGCGCCCTCGACGACTCCGCTGGTTGCGCCGACCCCCACCGGACGAACTGGAGTCGTCGTCCTCGACGAGGGTTGCTCCGGCGATGACCAGGGCGGCCAGGCCGGTGGTGATCGGAACCGCGGCGATGAGCCCGATCGACCCGACGAGCGTGCGCACCACCTCCACTGCGACCGCCTCGCCGGTGAGGACCTCGGAGAACGATCGTTGGGCCTGGGTGAACAGCAACAGCAGCGGCAGAGCGGCACCGGCGTAGGCGAGAGCGAGGGTGTTGACCACCGAGGCGATGTGGTCACGGCCGACGTTGACCGCCCGCCGGTACAGCTCCCACGCCCCGAACCGCCGATCGGCCCGCTTCAGCTCCCAGACCGCAGCCACCTGCGTGACCGTCACGTCGTCGAGCACGCCGAGCGCTCCGATCATGATCCCCGCGAGCAGCAGGCCCTGGAAGTCGATGATCCCCGAGCCGGCCTGGAGCAGCAGCGCCTCCTCGCTCGCCAGCCCCGTGATGCGGGTGAGTGACACGAACAGCACGGCCAGCGCGCCGGTGAGACCGAGCGAGATGAGGGTGCCGAGCAGCGCCACCGCCGTCCGGTCGTTGAACCCGTGCGCGAGGAACAGGGCGAGGAAAGCGATCGTCGAGCAGGCCACGAGCGACAGCAGCACCGGGGGGTCGCCGAGCAGGAGCGCTGGCAGCAGGAAGGTCACGATGATCGCGAGGGAGATCCCCACACCGGCCAGGGCTCGCAACCCCTTCCACCGACCGAGAGCGACCACCGCCACCACGAACAGGGCGGTGAGCCACAACAACGGGGTGCCCCGCTGGTAGTCGGCGAACTGGTAGGCCAGCTCGGGCGGGGCGGCCGGTGCGTAGGACAAGACGATGGCGTCACCCCGGTCGAGGCGGGGAGTGGTGGTGGTGAGGAACAGCTCGAAGGTGGCCGTGTCGCCCCGGGTCGGTCCCTCGTCGATCCGGGCACTCACCTGCTCGCACCGGATCGAGGCGGCCTCGCCCACCCCCGCACACGGGACGAGATCGACACGGGTGACGGTGGCGTCGACCAACTCGGCGCTGAATCCGAAACCCTCGTCGAGTTCGATCGTGACCTGGTCCCGCGGCCACATCAGCACCAGGCCGACGATGGTCAGGACGGCGACCACTCCGAGCACCGCCCACACCACGATCCTCGAGCGCGGGGCATCGAGGTCGGGGGCGTCGGGGTCGGGGGGCAGGTGGGAGTGTCCGTGGGCCACCCGTCGAGTCTCGCCGCTACGGCACCGCGAGCGGTGACACCGAGGCGAGCATCAGCGGCCGGCGGCGACGCAGTCCCGGCAATATCCGATCAGATCGAACCGGTGACCCTCGATGCGAAAGCCGGTCTCACCGGCGATGGCCTCGACCGCCTCGTCGAGCCGTCGTTCGACCGCAGGAGCGACGACGAAGTCGCTGACCGAGCCACAGCCCGAACAGATGAGGTGGTGGTGGTGCCCGGTGAGATCCTCGGCCAGCTCGAAACGGGCGAACTCGTCGGTGGCCATGACCCGCTCGACCACACCCGCCCGCTCGAGCACCGACAGGTTTCGGTACGCCGAGCTCTGCGGGATCCCGGCCTGACGCTCGAGGAGCTCGGGGATGGTCAGGGGCCGGTCGGCGTCCTCGAGCAGCTCGACGAGCACGCGTCGGTTGCTCGTGTAGCGCTGACCGTCGCGTCGGAGGCGTTCGGCAGCGGTGGTGTGGAGGTTGGGGGCGGCGTCGAGATTCGAAGCGGCGTCGATGGCCATGGATCCCACCCTAGTGCCAAAGTGAGAATCCATGAGAACCGCCCCGCCGCCTACGCTGCGGCGGTGACCTCCACGACGCTCGAGTTGACCTATCCGGGTGCGCGCCGACCCGATCGGAGCTTCACCGTCCGAGGGCCGGGGCCCGACCTCGCCGCCTACGAGTGGGGCGCCCCGACCGCCCCGCCGTTGCTGCTCACCCACGGCGGCTTCGACTTCGCCGCCACCTTCGACCTGCTCGCCCCGATCCTGGCTGACGCCGGGTGGCGGGTCGTGGCCTGGGA
>SKKL01000111.1 GCA_007121465.1 Acidimicrobiales bacterium
AGGCCGCCCTGAACTGCGTCGGCCTGGAGGGCGAGCACCGTGTGCGAGATCAACTCGGCCATCTCCGCGGCGTCGCTCAGTTGCTCGGTGCGCAGGTCGCCCGGATGGTCGAGGTAGAGGTCGAGTGCTCCGAGGTTCGCCGCGCCGGTTCCCAGCGGGAAGCCGAACACGGCGCGGACGCCGGCCTTCACCGCGGGACCAGCAAAGGCCGGCCACCGGTTGATGGCGGGGTTGCCGAGATCGGGTTCGAGGACGGGATGAGACGACTGGTGGGCGTCGATGCAGGGGCCTTCGCCCAGCGTGAACTGCAGGTCCTCGACCACGCTCATCACTGCGTTCGACACCCCGAGGGTGCCCCGGTGCTCCCCGTCGCCCATCAGCATGATGCCGGCCCCTGACACGTCGAGGACCTCGACACACGTCTCGCACAGTCGGAGGCCGACGTCGGCTCCACTGCGGCGGTCGGCGGCGATGTCGAGGAGCAGTGACGTCTTGCGCTCGGGGTTCATGTCAGCCCTCCGTCGCGGTGGATCGGCGGGAATCGCGCGGGTCGTGGCGCCCGGGAGGTGTCGCCGCGGATCGCGGTCGGTGCAGGGCCAGGAGGGCGGGCTCGAGCGTCCCATCGACGAGAGCGGTGGCGGTCGCGCTCAGCGGCTCGGGCTGCGTCGCCGAGAAGAGGTGCAGCATGGTCGTTGCTTCGTCGATGCTGATGTCGAAGTGCCCGGCGACGAGGCCCTTGGCCTCCTCCACCAAGGCGCTGGCTCGCCCCGCGACCGCGAACTCACCCGCGAGCTTCACCTTGGTGCGAGGAGAGATCAGCGGCGCGGCGGCCCCGGCCTCGGCGTGATGTTCGGCCGGATCTGGTTGGCGGCGGTTGCGGAACTCGATCATTCGCTGGTCGGCCAGTGCGAGCAGGCGATGGGCGCGTTCGGTTGCGGCGGAGTCTGTGGCGTCGTCCTCTGCCATCGAGGCACACCCCCACGTGCACGGGGCGTGGGCCGCTCCGATCGCCCGACCCAGAACCGCCTGAATGTCGTGGGGAGACATTTCGGGGAGGAGGAGGACGAACTCGTCCCCACCGACTCGGTACGCTTGGTCGTCGGCTCGCAACATGGAGGTCAGGTTGGTGGCCACCTCCCGCAGGATGATGTCTCCGGCGGCGTGGCCGAAGTGGTCGTTGATCGACTTGAGGCCGACCACATCGATCATGACCACCGACAGGGTGTGTCCGTGCCGGCTCGCCACTGCGAGGGCATGGAGGAGGTCGCGGTCGAGCGCTCGACGATTCAACAGCCCGGTGAGTGGATCGAGGAGGGTGGCCTGCTCGAGCTCGTTGAGCATGGCCCAGGCCAGTCCAGCCAGGACGGCCTCAACGGCGGCACGCTGGCGCGCCTGGTGGTCATGACCGGCCTCGCTGCCACGGCCGGCGTCGATGCGAGCCTGAACCAGGTCGCTCAACGCCCACAATTGCAGCAGTGCCGTTGCCGAGACCTGGCTGCCCGCCAGAGCGATCGAGACCCAGTCGTCTGCCACAAGGGTGTCCGGCGCCGGGGACTCCGCACGGTCGAGTAGAGCGGCGATCACCGGCACGATCAACGAGGGATCGAGCGCCAACGGGGCGGAGCCGTAGCGCTCGGACTCGCAAGCCTGCCGCCACGCCACATCCAGCTCGGTCGCGGTCCGAGTGGGGTGCACGCCGTGAGACTCTTCCTCGCTGACGTCCTGGTCCTGATCTGGTCCCGATTCGATGAGTTCGGGTAGGCCCATCATCTCCAGCACCCGTCGCCCGAGTGGGGACGGAGCCCGGAGTACGAGGTCGCCACCCGCGGTGCGGCTGGCCTCCCGGGCCTGCACGAACGCGCCAATCGCGCTGGCACCAAAGGCCGTGACACCAGCGAGATCCACGACCACCCGGTCAGGGTGAACAAGAAGCATGCGCTGCAGGTCATGACGCAGTAGTGGCGCAGTCGTCGCGTCGAGAACGCCCGTGCAGACCAGAACGGCGTCTCCGTCCACTCGGGCCACGAACTCCGCGGCGGGGTGACGCTCGAACTGGCTCGGTGGTTGGCCGTCAGGAACTTCGTTGGCGCCCATGGCGCTCCAGGGTCGAGTGTCGGGGGCGACGCCAGGGGCTGGAGCGCAGAGGGCGGTGCCTCGCTGTAGCGAGGTTCACCACCAAGAATGAGCCTAGACGGTTCGTCCGAGGAAAGCGTCGAGTCTGCTCGCCTCGTCGGCTGGCGGGTCGGTGCCGTTCGGTTCGGGGGGCGAGTCCTCAGGGGGAGCGTCGTCGGTCGGTTCGGTGGTCGTGGGAGTGGTCGTCTCGGGCGGTTCGGTCGGTTCGGGCGGCGGATCCTGGGGATCGGGGCCAGGGTCCTCGCCCTCGGGTGGTGGGTCTTCGGTGTCGGGTTCGCCCGGCGGCACCGTGCCGATCGGATCCGAGTCCTGGGTCGAGACCCACCACAACCCTGCGGCGAGCACGACAGCGAGGAGCAGGGCGACGCCGATGCCCACGAGGGCAGCCGAGCGGCGTCGGCCGCTTGTCTCGGGGTCGATCGGCCTCTCCTGTACCTGGCTGGGCGACTCGACCACGCTCGGTGTCGGCGGGGGAGGAGCCTGGACCGCTCCACCGGGCCGGGCCGCCGGCTCGCGGTGGTCGCGCAGCGCCTGCGCCATCGCGGCGGCATCGGCAAACCGCTCGTCGGGGTCCTTGGCCAGCGCACGAGCGACGACGGCGTCGAACCAACCGGGCACGGTTCGGGCCACCTCGGACGGAACCGGCGGAGCGGCGTGGACGTGCTGCATCGCCATCGCCACCGGAGTGTCGCCGTCGAAGGGAGGCCTCCCGGTGGTGGCGTGGAACAGGACGCATCCGAGGCCGTAGATGTCGGACTGGGGAGTTGCCGGCTTCCCTTGGGCCTGCTCGGGTGAGAGGTAGGCCGCGGTGCCGATCACCGAGGCCGCGGCCGTGAGGGCGTTCTCCGCCGGACCGCTGACGATGCCGAGGTCCATCAGCTTCACGCCTCGGTCCTTGGTCAACATGATGTTGGGCGGCTTCACATCCCGGTGGACCAGACCCACCCGGTGGACCGCACCGAGGGCGACGGCGACGGCTGCGCCGATCTCGGCGACACGGACGGGGTCGAGGCGTCCTTCCCGACCCATCAGTGCCGCCAGGGTTTCACCCTGGAGCAGTTCCATGACGAGGAAGTGCCGATCACCGTCGGCCCCGGCGTCGTATATGGAAACCATCCCCGGGTGGTCTATGGCCGCGGAGGCGGTCGCTTCCCGTTGGAAGCGGGCGAGCCCCCGGGGGTCGGCGGCCATCGGCGCGTGGAGCACCTTGACCGCGACCTCCCGACCGAGCTGTCGGTCGAGCGCCCGCCACACCTCGGCCATTCCGCCGCGGCCAATGACCTGAATCAGCTCGTATCGGTTGGACAGGACAGTGTCGGACATCCCGTCAGTGTTGCCCGAAGCCGGGCCGGTGCAAACGCGGCCCGGCTCCCGACGTGATCAGCTGGCCGCGGCCCGGTCCTTGGCCACGGCGTCGTAGGCCTCGTAATCGGTGGCGGTGTCCTCGGCGAACTCGAACTCGAGGAGGCCGGCCTCGCCCCACTGCTGGCGGAGGTAGCCGTTGTTGGCGTCGAGTAGACCGAGCTTGCGGACATTGGGCACCAGCTTGGCGAAGAAGCCTCGCTGGAAGCTCCCCGTCGGGCTGGTCTTGATCGCCTGAGAACCCTCGATGATGAAGGGCACCACCTGCTCGAAGCTGACCCCCATGCGCTCCCACACCTCAGGCGTGGAGGCCCGTGAGCGGTTCCGAAGGGTGTTCTCGCACAGGAACTCCTGGCGGTCCTTCAGTTCGGCGTCGGTCAGCTCCTGGTAGTACTCGCCCAAGCTCAAGATGCCGAAGGCGACGTGGCGTGCCTCGTCGGCCATGACATAGCGGAGGAGCTTCTTCAGGAGCGGTTCCTGGGTCGTGCGCAGCATGTCGCCGAAGGCGGCGAGAGCGAGGCTCTCGATCACGATCTGCATGCCGAGGTAGGCGATGTCCCACCGGGAGTCCTCGAGCAGGACGGTGATCTGCTCCTCGAGGAACGGGCTCATCGGGTAGGCCTCGCCCAGCTTGGTGTGCAGGTACTTGGCGAACACCTCGGTGTGGCGAGCCTCGTCCATCGTCTGGGTGGACGCGTAGTACTTGGCGTCGATCCACGGCACCGTCTCGACGATCTTGGCGGCGGTCATCATCGCTCCCTGCTCACCGTGCATGAACTGGCTGAGCTGGGCCTTCTGCATCTCGACGGCGAGCTTGGTGAACTCCTTCTCGCTCCACGAGCTGATGGGAGAGCCGGGCATGGTGGCGACATGGCGGAACAGGTGCATGGCGGGGCTGTCCATGTTCACCTCGCGCTCGGGGTCGACCTCGGTAGCCCAGTCGAGCTCTGTCACCGAGTTCCACTGCGACGCCATCGCCTTGTTGTAGAGCGTGACGAGCGGCTCGCGCTCACGCTCGTAGGACCAGGTGAAGATGCGAGGCGAGTGATCCTCGATCAGCTTGAACGCGGCGTTCATCTCCTCCTGGTCGGGGAGGGGCGGGACGCCTGAGTCGGGAATGGTGGTGGTGTCGTCGGTGGTGGTCATCGGTCCCCCTGTGGATCGGTGATCGGAGTGGCGGTTGTGGTGGGTGAGTCGGCGTTGGGTGAGCGGGCGGCGGTGGGGTCGGGTGCGTCGGTGCCGAAGCTGGCGACGACCCGGTCGACGAGGGTCGCCCAGGAGTCGGCGTCGGGTCCGGGCAGCCCCGATCCCCGGTGCAGGAGCAGGCCCAGACGCAGGACCCGCACGAGGAACAGCACCGCTTCGGGATCGACGTCGGGAGCGACGGTGCCGTCGGTGGTGGCCGCATCGACGAGCGGGGCGACAGCTTCTCGCCAGCGGTCGTCGGCGTCGGCCACCGCGTCGGCGACCTCTTCCTCGCGGCGGGCAGCGACGTAGGTCTCGAGCAGGAGTGCTTCGTGCTCATCGAGGCCGGGCCGGAGACGAGTGGCGCTGGCGGCGACGAGGTCGGCGACGCGGCCGATTCCCTCCGCCGAGTACTGCACCTGGGGAACGGCTCGGCTGACGACCGCGTCGTGGAGGAGCTCGGCCTTGCCCCGATAGCGGCCGTAGACCGCGCCGGTGGTGAGTCCGGCGGTGCGCACGACGTCTTGGATGCGTGCGCCGGCGAAGCCGTGCTCGGCGAAGACCGTGGCGGCGGCGTCGAGGAGACGCTCGCGAACGGGGTCGTCGGCGGCTCCGGACGGGGCAGCGTCGGGGAGGATGGGTTCGCGGTCGGCGGACACAGAGACGATAATAACCGTTATTCGTGACGAATGCCACGCGAAGCGGCTCCAGGCCTCTGGGGCTGCCACGATCTGGGTCATGGCTCGACCCCGCCTCGGCCCCGTGTTGGCCGTCGTCATCGTGTTCTGCACCTCAGCCGCGGTGCTCGTCCTCGAGATCCTCGCCGGTCGGCTCCTGGCCCCCTACGTCGGCGTGTCGCTCGAGACCTACACCGGCATCATCGGAACCGTCCTGGCCGCCATCGCCGTCGGAACCGCGGCCGGGGGCCGGCTCGCCGACCGCATCGACCCCCGGCGGCTGCTCGGCCCGACCCTCATCGCCGGCGGGATCCTCGCCTGGGTGTCGCTCCCGCTCCTCACCTGGATGGGCCCCACCGTGGGTCGCGGCGCCGACTCCATCGTCGTGCTCACCGCCGTGGCCTTCTTCCTGCCGGCCGCGGTCCTCTCCGCCGCCAGTCCGATGGTCGCCAAGCTGCGCCTGTCCGACCTCGGCCAGACCGGCGCCGTCGTCGGGGGCCTGTCCGCGGCCGGTACCGCCGGGGCCCTCGTCGGCACCTTCGGCACCGGGTTCATCCTTCTCGCTGCTCTTCCCACCCGGCCGATCGTCCTCGCCATCGGCGCCTCCCTCGTCGTCGGCGGCACCGCTCTCTGGTTCCGATTCGCGACGACGATGCCCTCGATGCGTACCGCAACGGTGCTGCTCGCCCTTGTCGTCGCCACCGCGGGCACGGCGGCCACCGCCACGTCGGTGTGCCAGTGGGAGACCGCCTACTACTGCGTGACCATCGAACACGACCCCACCGACCCCGACGGGCGCATCCTCCAACTCGACGACATGCGACACAGCCATGTCCATCTGACCGACCCGGCCCAGCTCGACTTCCGGTACGTCCGGGTGTTCGCCCAGGTCGCCGACCGCCACGGTACGGGCGCCCTGTCGGTGTTCCACGTCGGGGGAGGTGGGTTCACTTTCCCCCGATACCTCGAGGCGACCCGACCCGGCTCGACGAACGTGGTCGCGGAGATCGACACAGAACTCGTCGAGATCGCCGAAGCGCACCTCGACCTCCGACCGAGCGACGACCTCGTGGTGGAGACCGTCGATGCGCGTGGTGCACTGGTCGACGCCGACGACGGCGTGTTCGACGTGGTGGTGGGCGATGCGTTCGGAGGCATGTCGGTCCCGTGGCACCTCACGACCCGCGAGGTGGTGGCCGAGATCCGGCGCGTGCTCTCACCCGGCGGCACCTACGTGGTGAACGTGATCGACCGCAACGAGCGGCACTTCGTGCGGGCCAAGGCCGCCACCCTGATCGACCAGTTCGACCACGTGGCGATCATCTTTCCCCCCGTCGCGACAGCACACTCCGCCAACTACGTGCTCGTCGCGTCCGATGCTCCGCTCGAGGATCTCGTCATCGACCCCGAGGACGGTCGGAAGGTGACCGGGGCCGAGCTCGAGGAATTCGTCGGCGGTGCTCGTGTGCTCACCGACGGGTTCGCTCCGGTGGATCAGCTGATCTCGCGGTGACGGCTGGGCTCGGAGAGTGCCTTTCGCACGGTGCTCAACAAGTCGGTGGGATCGAACGGTTGGGGGATGAAGTGGTCGAAGTGTCCCGCCGTGAGCGCGTCGCCCGGCACCGCGATACCGCTGGTGGCGATCACCGGTATGCCGGGAGTGATCTCGCGAGCTCGTTCGGCGAGGGTCGGGCCATCGATCCCCGGCATCATCACGTCGGTGACGAGGAGTTCATGGGCGGTCGAGCGGAGCTGTTCGAGCGCCTCGGCCCCGTCGATCGCGGCCGTGACCTCGTAGCCGGCGCCGGTGAGTATCCGGGTGGTCGAGGCGAGGACGAGCGGGTCGTCGTCGACCACCAGCAAGCGAACGGTCGCCCCGGCCTGTCCGGTGGCGCTGACTCCTCCGGCGGGCAGCCACACCGAGAAGGTGCTCCCGGATCCGGGACGCGACTCGACCTCGACGTGGCCCCCGTGGCTGGTGACGATCCCGAGCACCGTGGCCAGCCCGAGTCCGGTGCCGTCACCCACGGGCTTGGTGGTCACGAACGGTTCGAAGATCCGGTCGCCGAGCTCGGATGGGACACCATCGCCGTCGTCGGACACCGAGATGACCACACACGGAGTGACCCCCACACGGGCTCGCACGTCAGCGGGAAGCAGGTCGGCCGCCTCGTTGCGCGCCCGGATCGTCACGGTGCCACCCTCGTGAATCGCGTCTCGCGCGTTCAGTGCGAGATTGAGCAGCACCTGGTGCAGCTGGGTGGGGTCACCGATGGCCGTCCACAGGTCGTCGCTGACGTGGCTCTCTAGGCTCGCGTCGGGGGGCAGACCCGAGCTCAGTATCGACACGACCTCGTCGACCACCTCGTCGACGTCGACCGCCACCCGGGCGCCCTCGACCCCTCGAGCAAAGGAGAGCACCCGGCCGATCAGTTCCGCTCCACGGCGGGCCGATGCCTCCATGGTGGCAAGCGTCTCGAGATCGTCGGTGCCGAGGTCGGAGTCCCGCAGAAGCGCAACGCCGAGGAGGATGGGGGAGAGGAGGTTGTTCAGATCGTGGGCGATTCCGCCGGCGAGGGTCCCGATGCTCTCCATCCGCTGCGCCCGGAGGAACTGTGCCTCGATCCGGCGTCGCTCGGTGACGTCGGTGTTCACCGCGAGGATCGACCGCGGCTGACCCGCAGGATCCCGAAGCAGGGTCCAGCGGCCTTCCGCGAGGACGGGCCGTCCCTGGCGATCGACGAGGTCGAGGTCGCCGCGCCACTCGCCGGTGGAGAGGAGCTGGATGGTGATGTCGTCGAGGTGCTCTCGCCGCGGGCCGTGGAGCTCGGTCACCTCTCGGCCGATCGCCTCACCCGCGTTCCATCCATGGACCTGCTCGGCCCCCTCGTTCCAGTAGAGGACCCGGTGGTCGAGGTCGTGGACGACGATGGCGTCCTGGGTCTGGTCGAGGAGTCGGGCCTGTTCGGCGATGCGCTCCTCGGCCTCCTTCATGGCCTGGATGTCGGTGCAGGTCCCGAACCAGCGCACGATCCGGGCGTCTGGGCCGCGGACGGGGAGCGCCCGGCCGAGCATCCAGTGGTAGCTGCCATCGGCTCGCCGGAGGCGGTACTCGATCTCGTACAGCTCGCCGGTGTCGACCGCCTCCTGCCACCGGGCTGCGGCCCTCGGCCGGTCGTCGGGATGGAACGCCGGGAGCCATCCGTCGCCCAGGCTCTCGACCAAGCTTCGGCCGGTGAACTCGAACCATCGATGGTTGAAGTCGGTGTGGGCACCGTCAGGACCGGTGACCCAGACGATCTGGGGGATCGACTCGATGAGCAGGCGGGTCTCGGACTCGCTGGTCCGGAGGGCCTCTTCGACCTTGCGACGTTGGGCGATGTCGCTCTGGAGCGCCTCATTGGCTTCCTCGAGCTGGAGCATCTTCTCCTCCAGCTTGCGGATCAGGGTGTCGCTGTAGGTGTTGAGGAGGGCGGGGTCGTCGTCGGGGGCGGTCGCTCCGATCGGTGGCTCGGTGGCGCGGCGGGACTCCGCGTTTCGAACGACCCGGAGGAACTCGTCGGGCTCCGCCGGCTTCAAGAGGAAGGAGTCGGCCCCGAGGTCGAGAGCGAGTTGTTCATCGGAGGGCTCGGTGTAGGTGGCGGTGTAGACGATGAAGGGAACAGCACTCAGGCGGGCGTCGGACTTCCAACGCCGCAGCAGTGTGTAGCCGTCCATCACCGGCATGAGCAGGTCCGAGATGACGACCGCGGGCAGGCGCTGGCGGGCGATGGTGAGCGCCTCGGCCCCGTGGCGGGCGATGTCGACTTCGTAACCGCTGGCGCTGAGCAGGGCCTGCAGGTAGTACCGATTCTCCTCCTTGTCGTCGACGACGAGCACGCGGGTCACGGTTCGGTCTCCGAGGGGGGTGGCACGGGCCGGAATCGCTCGATCTCGGTCACGAACGTCGCCGGATCGATCGGCTTCTCGATGTAGCCGTCGCAGCCGGCTTCGAGGCACTTCTCCCGGTCGCCGACCATCGCGTAGGAGGTCACGGCGATTATCGGCACGCCCGCCAACTTCTCGGACTGCCGCAGCGCCCTCGCGACCGCGTAGCCGTCCATGGTGGGGAGCTGGATGTCGAGCAGGATCACATCGGGACACAGTTCGACCGCCAGTTGGATGCCTCGTGGTCCGTCGGGGGCGGTGTGAACCTCGTAGCCGTACTGGGAAAGTAGGAAGCTGGCGAGATACCGGTTGTGCTCGTTGTCCTCGATCAGCAGCACCGTGTCGCTCATCGGACGTCGCCGGCCAGCGTGCTCGGAGGCGTGGCCCACGCCCTGTCGCGGGGTGCGACCGGGAGCACCACCACGAACTCGGATCCATGACCCGGAGTGCTGTGGACCTCGATCGTTCCGCCCATGAGCGTGGTCAACCGGCGACAGATCGCCAGGCCGAGGCCGGTGCCGTCATGCTCACGGGTCAGGCCACTGTCGACCTGGTGGAAGGGCTGGAACAGCTGGACGAGGTCGGTGGCGGCGATACCGATGCCCGTGTCGGCGACGCTCATGCGAACCGCCTCCACGTCGAGAGGTGACCCAGCTGACGGAAGCCTCTCGACGAGAAGCCTCACGTCGCCGTCGTCGGTGAACTTGGCGGCATTGGCGAGAAGGTTGAGGAGGATCTGTTCCACCCGACGTCGGTCGCCGACGACGGTCCCGGCGTCGGCAGAGACAGTGACGTGCATGTCGAGACCCTTGTTCCCCATCAACGGGCGAACGACATCGGCGACCGTGCTGACCGCATCGGCCAACTCGAAGGGCCGGGCGTCGACCACGAGCTGACCGGCTTCGATCTTGGAGATGTCGAGGACGTCGTTGATGAGGGCAAGCAGGTGCCGGGCGCTGGTCTGGACCATGCCGAGCTGCTTGGCCTGCTCATCGTTGAGAGGCCCGGCGAGGCCTTGGCTCATGATCCCGGTGAACCCGATGATCGAGTTGAGCGGAGTCCGCAGCTCGTGGGACATCGTGGCGAGGAACGCCGACTTGATCCGGTCGGCGGCCTCGGCCCGGTGGACCGACTCGGCCAGCTCGGCGGTGCGGTCGGCCACCTTGGTCTCCAGGGTGGCGTTCAACTCCTGCAACGCGGCTTCGGCTCGACGCCGGTCGAGATCCTGTCGTTCCACGTCGAGCGCGAACGACAGGTCGCCCGCCGTCTCGTCGAGCAGGGCGACCTCGGCGTCACGGAAGAAGTCGACCTCGTCGGCATAGACGTTGAGCATCCCCCGGGGCAGACCGTCGAGGAAGATCGGGAACGATGCCGTCGACCGGAACTCCTGTTGAGCGATGGCCTCGGACCAGGGTCGCATGGCCGGATCGTCGAGCATGTCGTTGCAGATGTGGTGGGCGCCGGAGCGCCACGCGGTGCCGGAGGGGCCGTCGCCCTCGGGGCCCTCGTCGGTCCGCACCGTGATCTGGTCGAGGTAGCTCCGACCCGATCCGTGGTGGGCGGTCGGCACCAGAACATCGGTCTCGGGATCGTGCCACCCGATCCACGCCATCGAGAAGCCGCAGCGTTCGACCAGCGCTCGACAGGTCTCGTCGAACAGCTCGTTTCGGTCGGGTCGGCGCACGATGACCTGGTTGATCGCGACGAGGGCGGCGTGAAGCCCGTTCACCCGCCGGAGTTCGGTCTCGTGGGCCTGGAGGGCCTCGACGGTGTCGGCCACTTCCCCGAACGCCCGGGCGAGGAGGATCCACAGGAGCCCGGCGGTGAGGGCGACGAACCCGAGGCCCTTGGCTGCGCCTACCCAGGCGAGAGTGTCGACGTCGGACACCACGAGCGCCAGCGCCGCGTCGGAGAACACGATCCAGGTGGTGGCGACGAGGCCGTAGCCGAGAGCGATGCGCCATGCTCGCCCGCGGATCTGGTGAGCCGGCTCCTCGTCTCGCTTCGTGATGGAGGGGGCGGTGGTCACCGCAGGAGTCTCTCGACGGCGGCGACGCGATCGGCGCTGTGTGCCCGGTGGAGCGACCCGCGTGGGGTCACTCCGCCACCCAGGGCCCGTTCCCACTCAGCCGGTCGACCTCGACCGCGACGGTGACCGCCGTGGACGAGCGAGCCAGGTTCAACGGGTGGTCAGCTCGACCCACGTGGACCCGACAGAGCTCGTCGCAGAGCTCCGGGTCGGCGGGTCCGACCACCGTGGCCCTTCCGCGGATCACAAGATGCTGCTGGGTGCCCGACACGTTCCGAGCCTCGTCCTCGATCGACAGCACCACGTGAGGGTCGCGCCGGATGTTGCGCACCTTGGCGGTGTTCCCCTCGGTGCAGAAGAGGATGCGGTCCTCTCGAACACCGCACCACACGACCGACACCTGAGGCGTTCCGTCCGCGTTGAGCGTGACGACGTGGGCCAACGCATCGGAGCCGAGCAGCGCTTGGGCCGGTGCGGGGATGGAACGCAGGGTCGACACGACGACCTCCTGGCGGGTGGGGAGCTGTCCGCCCATTCTGCCCGGCGGGCGCGGGTCGTGCATCGATGTGGTGTCGAAGCGGCTCGATCAGATCAGATCGCGCGGGACCATCTCGTCCCAGTTACGGCTGAAGATCCGCGTGCCGTTCTCGTAGGCGTCGAGGGTCGCCCGTACACGGAACAGCCCGGCGTCGGCGGTCAGCTTGGTCGTGGTGACGGTCCGGACCGACCACGTCGCTCGGGAGAAGGCCCGCACGCTGCGCGTCTCTCCCTCGAGGGAATCGAAATCCGATCCGGTCGATCGATACCACTCCCACGTCTGATCGGTGAGGTCGAGGTCGATCTCGTCGATGTGGACCGTCCCCTCGTCCTTGACGACCTCGAGGGTGGACTCGTCGGTCTCGAGGTCACGGATCACCCGCCAGGTGTGGTGGCCGGGTTCGACGACCTGGGTGTCGATCCGCGGCGCACCCTCGGGGGGCTCGTAGGGGCGCAGCTGGTCGTCCGAGGCCCGGGGAGCGCGTCGAGGCAATGTCAGCGAGCTCGCGCCGGCGACCACGGTGAGGCGCACTGGCTCGGGCGGCGGCCAGGCGAGTGGCCAATAGGACGTGGAGATCGCTATGCGCAGCCGGTGGCCAGCGGGGAACACGGCAGCGATGTCGTTGAGCTGGACTCGAACCCGGTAGCGGCGTCCGACCTCGAGAGGCGTCGGTTCGGCGTGGCTGTCCCGGTGGGTGAGGTTGAGCAGGCCATAGGTGACGCGGGTGGCCTTGTCATCGGGCGCGACGTCGGAGAGTCGTACCGCGACCTGAGCGACGGGCCGGTCTGCCGCCACCTCCAGCTCGATCGTCGGTGCGCCGAGCACCTCGATGGGCTGGTCGAGCGGGTCGCTGTCGAACACCAGGGCACCGCCGTCCTCCTCGCGCTGATCGTGTGGGAGGTCGGGGGTCGCGGAGTAGGAGCACCACTTCCCGGCGAACAGCCCGATCGACAGTGGAGACTGGATCGTGAGGTCCACCTTCGCGTCCTCGCGCTCGAAATTGAGCCGACCGGGTTGGAGCTGGAGCGACAAGGGCTCGATGTGGGGGCTGGGCCAGGCCTCCTCGGCGACCCAACGGCCCGGCCGCATCTCGTAGCGGGTCACCGGGGGAACGCTGTCCTGCATCCAGGTACGAAGGACGGGCTCGTCCTCCACACCGTTGTCGATCCCCTTCAGCCAGCGATCCCACCACCGCACCATCTCCTGGAGAAACCCGATGGCGGGACCGGGCACGCCGAGGTGGGGGTACTTGTGGCTCCAGGGTCCGATCAGCCCGGCGCGAGGCCCCGTCAGGTTCTCGACGAGGCGGAACACCGCGTTCGAATAGCCGTCGGCCCAGCCACTCACGATCATCACGGGACACTCGATCGCGGAGTAGTCCTCACAGACCGAACCGTGACGCCAGTAGTCGTCGCGTCGTTGATGTTCGAGCCAGGTGGTCACCCAGGGGCGGCTGTTCTCCAGGCGGGCCAACCACTGGTCTCTCCACTGGTCGCCCACCAGCTCGGGGTCGGGCGGGGTGCCGTTGTACCCGAACATGACCGATGCCCACGAGAGGTTGTCGCCGAGGAGACATCCGCCCATGTAGTGGACGTCGTCGGCATAGCGGTCGTCGGTGGCAGCGACCGCCACGATCGCCGACAGCTCGGGTGGGCGCAGCGCGGCGAGTTGCAACGCGTTGAACCCGCCCCACGACTTGCCCATCATTCCGACCGACCCGGTGCACCAGACCTGCGCGGCGAGCCAGCTCATCACCTCGAGCGCGTCCTGTTGCTCCCGCTCCAGGTACTCGTCGTCGAGCAGGCCCTCGCTGTCCCCGCTGCCACGCATGTCCACCCGGATCGCGGCGTAGCCGTGGCCGGCCACATAGGTGTGGGTGATCGCGTCGCGAGCCCGAGTGCTGTCGCGTCGACGGTACGGGATGTACTCCAGCACGGCGGGCACCGGGTCGCGTTCGGCTCCCTCGGGAAGCCAGATGCGCGCCGCGAGACGACAACCGTCCGAAATCGGGATCCAGACGTGCTCGCGGCACTCCACCCGACGGGGGAACTCGTGGACAGTTCTCACCAGCCTTGTCCTTCCTCGACGAGGACGATCCCGAGGCCTCGCTCGCAGGCCTCGAACTTGTGGCGCAGGTCGGCGTCGCTGTCGGCGCCTACTCGGACCTCGCCCAGTTCGTAGCTGTAGCTGTCCTGGTCGGGGAGATCCGACAGGCGGTCACCTTCGTCGATCTGGAGCTGGATGGTGGTGCCCGGCACGGCTCGTTCCACCTCGGCGATCTGGTCGGGACCCGGGACCGACACGACGGTTGCGTCGTGCCAGCACCGGAGGAAGAACTTGGCTGCGCAGGCGTACTCGCCCTCGCCCCGGTTGATCTGTGGCTCTTCCCCCAGAGCCAGATCGACCATGACCGCGAGGTTGGTGGTGCCGTCGACCTTGGCGAACAGGTCGCTGTGGGACTGCGACACACGGCAGTTGATCTCGAGGAGCCAGGTGCGCCCGGTGTCGGGGTCGTGAAAGAACTCCACGTTGAACGCTCCGTTGTCGTAGCCGGTCGCGGCGACGACAGCGGTGGCGACCTCGGCCATCTCGTCCTGGACGGCCTCGGGGAGCCGGGACGGGTACTGGTAGCGGGTGAACGTGCTCCGGTTCGGAGCCCGGATCGAGTCGACGACCCCGTAGGTGCGGACCGAGGACCGGTGCGCCCACCCTTCGATCGTGCACTGGTGTCCACCGATGAGACCTTCGGCGATGCAGGCGTTGGGTCCGAACGCGGCGATGTTCTCGGGCACCGCCGCCTGGTCGAGGATCCACTCGAAGGGCTCGCCGATGCGCTCGATGCCGGAGCGGAGCTCGCTGATTGCGTCGTCGATGGCCGCCTCGGATCCGATGCGGAAGCCGAGATGGGACCGAAAGGATCGAACCGGTTTCACCCAGTAGGGGTACTCCATCTCGAGCGAGTGCACGGCGGCATCGTCGAAGGGATCGAAGGCGGCGAAGGGCGGGGTGCTGTTGGGCACCACCTCGCGTTGGATGAGCCGGCTCCAGTACTTGTGCTGGCAACGGAGGATCGACTCGAGCGAGGGAGCGGGCAGCCCGCGCTCGGCACAGAGGATCGCGGCCATCTCGGTGACGGGGAAGTCCCAGAACGACACGATCGCGTCGACGCTTCCGGGTGCCGCCTCGAGGATCCGGCGGCACCGGTCGAGCCACTCGCGTGGCGCGAACTCGTCGACCCCGCGGATCTCGGAGTGGTCGAGCAGAGGGTGGAACCGATAACGGCCCGAGCTTGCCGCGAGCTCGTCGAGCAAGTGACGGTTCTGCTCGTCGAGCCCGAGGACATAGACGTTCGGCATCGTCATGATCCTAGGAGTCCGCTGGAGCGGGAGGTGGGTGATCTCTCCACCGCACCCGAGGACGTTCGGCCCTGTCCCCGGGGATCCGTGGGTGGGACGATCGAGATGAGGCGCACCGGATGTGTGAGTCAGGGAGGTACGTGTGATGGGACCGATCGTGGTCGGGGTCGACGGGTCGAGCGAGTCTCGCGATGCCTTGGCGTGGGCGACTCGGCTCGCGGAGGCTCTGGCGGCGGAGATCGTCGTGGTGCGGGCCTGGCGTCCTGAATCCTCCGAGGTGCGTCCCGAGACCGCCAAGCGGCTCGAGGCCGCTCGTCGCAGCGAGCTGGAGGGCTTCTGCGGCTCCCGCCTCGACCATCTCCGACACGAGCTGATCGTCGTCGACGGCGACCCTCGAGACGTGTTGGTGGAGCAGGCTCACGCTCGCGAAGCAGCGGCGGTGGTCGTCGCCAGCGTCGGGGCATCGGGTCACCGACCCGGCTTGCTCCGGGTGGGCTCGGTGGTCGAATACCTCGCCCACCATGTGGACCGGCCACTCGTGGTCATCCCCCCGGGATCCACGACGGCGCCGGGTGCGATCGTGGTGGCGGTCGACGGGTCTGACCACGCCCGTGCCGCGGTCGAGTGGGTCCGCCGTCTCGCCGACGGTGGGCTGGCGGTCGAGTCGATCACTGCACTGGTCGTCGACCAGCCCGAACTCGGGCTGTCGGGAGCCTCGGATCGGCCCTGGACCGCTCAGGCGGAGGACCTCGTGCGTACCCGCCTGGCCGCACCGCTCGCCGAGCTGGGGGTGCCGTTCGTCCCCGTTGCGCGCGGGGAAGCGCCCGTGCCCGAGACGATCCTCGACGTCGCCGAGAGCGCCGGTGCGGACCTGGTGGTGATCGGTACCCGGGGAACGGGCGGAGTCACCGGTCTACGGATCGGTGGTGTGGCGCTCGCGGTGCTCCACCGGGCCGATCGCCCATTGGTGCTCGTTCCCCCTCAGGGGTGAGCGGGCTCAGGCCAGGGCCGCGTCGAGAGTGATCGTGGTGCCGGTCAGGGCCTTGCTCACCGGGCAGTTCGCTTTCGCACCCTCGGCGGCCTCGACGAAAGCCTCGTCGGAGATACCGGGGACCGTGCCCCTCACGATGATGTGGATGCCGGTGATGCCTTCGCCGGGCTGAAACGTCACCGCGGCCGATGTCTCGAGCGCCTCGGGTGGGGTTCCGGCCTTGCCGAGGCCCGCCGACAGCGCCATCGAGAAACACGACGAGTGCGCGGCGGCGATCAGCTCCTCGGGGCTGGTGCGGCCCTCGGGCTCTTCGGCGCGCGACGGCCAAGAGACGTCGAAGGTGCCGATGCCGGACGACTCCATCGTCACCTCGCCCGATCCCTCGGCGAGTGAGCCTTCCCAGCGGGTGGTTGCGTTTCGCGTCGTAGCCATGAGCGCAGCGTAGCGGTCAGTCGACTCCGCCGATGTCGACCTGGTAGGCGCGCCACAGCAGGTCGGACCCGGCGAACCGATGGCGTGCCAGCGCAGACAGGATCTCGAGGGTGGCGGACCGCACGGAGTCGACCTCGTCGTCGGTTCGGGGGGCAGTTCGTCGGGCCAGGGCCGCCAGCGCGTCGGCGATCTGGCGGTGGTCGGCTCGTAGGTGGTCGACCTCGTTCGACAGGTGGGGAGCGGCGGAGGAGATCTCCTCGAGCAGTCCGTCGGGGCCTTCGGTTCCCTCCACGTGGTGGGCGAACGCGTCGGTGAGCCGGCCGATCGCATGGTGCACACCTGGCCACCAGAGATCGAGGCGACCGGGCGACGGAGCACCCGCAGCGGAGGTGAGCCGCTCCTCGGCGACCCGCAGCTGCTCGCGTCGGACGCGCACGACCTCGGCGGTCGCTTCGTCGAGGCTCGGGGATGTCGTCGGATCACTCATGTGACGATTGTCTCACCCCTTGCGCCCGGGTCAAAGGCCCCCGCGGGGGTCAGGGGTCAGCGGTCGGCCAGGTCGGCGAGGAACCCGCGGGCCCAATCGACCGCATCGTTGGCCAGGACCGCGGCTCGCATCGGCTCGAGGCGTGCCCGCGCCTCGGTGGGCTCCATGGCCACCGCCCGGGCGATGGCCGCCTTGAGGCCGTCGATGTCGTAGGGATTGACCAGGAGAGCGTCGGACAGCTCGGTGGCGGCGCCGGCGAACTCGGAGAGCACGAGGCACCCGGTGAGGTCATAGCGGGCGGCGACGTACTCCTTCGCGACCAGGTTCATGCCGTCGCGGAACGGGGTGACCAACATGATGTCGGCGGCGCGGTACATCGCGAGGAGCTCGGGGAAATCGACGTTCTGGTGGATGTAGTGCACCACCGGGAACCCGACTCGCCCGTGGTCTCCGTTGATCTCGCCCACCATCCGATCGACCTCCTCGCGGAGGGTGATGTAGGCCTCGACGTCGTCACGGCTCGGTTGGGCCACCTGGACCATGGTGACCTGGCGGGGATTGATGTCGCCGTCGTCGAGCAGCTCCTTCAGTGCGCGGAGGCGAACATCGATGCCCTTGGTGTAGTCGAGCCTGTCGACGCCGAGCATGACGGTGTGGGGCGCCCCGAGGCGGGCCCGCAGGTCGCGCGCATGGTCCGAGACCTTGTCGGTCCGGGCCGCCTGGTCGTAGCGGGCGACGTCGATGCCGATCGGGTAGGCCCGCGTGCGGACCCGACGCCCGGCGTGGGCGAGCACGCCGGGACCCGAGTCGTCGGCCAGTCCCCGCCGGACGACCAAGCGGTGAAAGTTGTCGGCCGCGTCGGGTGTCTGGAAGCCGATCAGGTCAGAGCCGAGCATGCCGAGCGCGATCTCGTCTCGCCACGGCAGACCGACGAAGAGCTCGGGGGGAGGGAAGGGGATGTGGAGGAAGAACCCGATCCGCAGATCCGGCCGCAGCTCCCGGAGCATCCCGGGGACGAGCTGGAGCTGGTAGTCGTGGACCCACACCGTGGCGCCCTCGGCGGCCACCTTCGCGGCGGCGTCGGCATAGCGACGGTTGATGCGGCGGTAGCCGTCCCACCAGTGACGGTGGAACTCGGCGGGGACCGCCTTGTCGTGGTAGAGCGGCCACAGGGTGCCGTTGCTCATCCCGTCGTAGAAGAGCTCCTTCTCGTCGACGGTCATCGACACGGGGTGAAGGAGGAGGCCATCGTCGACGAACGGTTCCTCGTCGACGTCGGAACCGGTCCAGCCGATCCAGCCAGCCTGGCCGTAGTCGGCGACCGACGGGCGCACCGCCGAGACCAGACCACCGGGCGAGGTCTCCCAATGTCCCGAGTCACCGTTTCGGTCGTCGTCGACCCACCGCACCGGGAGGCGGTTGGCCACGATGACGAACTTGCGGTCGGGCTCGGTGGTGGTCGCCATGCTCCCAGTATGGAGGGCCAGCTCCCCTGGCGGAACCTCGGCGGTCGACGCTACGACCCGTTCATGGGGTCGCGTCGTCGTCGGTCAATCGGTCGAGGATCTCGTCCACCCGTGTCACGGTGTCGAAGCCGTCGGTCTCGAGCCATTGCTGGTTCCTGCGGTGGAGTTCGCTCGCCGCGTCGAACCGGTTGAGCACCACGACGAGGGGGCTCGAACCCAGCGGATGAGCCGAGAGCCGCACTGCGTTGATGGTGCCGAGGCCCGCGTCGGCCACCAGCACCACCAGATCGGGAGCGAGAGGTCCCACGAGGTCGGCGCTCGCCGCGTCGTGGGTCAGGGGCGACGCCACCCCTCCCGCGGTCTCGACCAGGCCGAGGTCGATGCCCGACGGCCAGGTGATCTCCTCGAGCAGTTCTGAGAGCTCGATCCGCGGGAGTCCGAGGACGTCGGCGGCCATCGGGGGAGCCATCGCTGCGGGGTAGCTGCGGTGGGCGGGACACACCGAATCGGGGTGCTCGCCGGTGGCCCGGGCGAGGAGGACCGAGTCGTACCCCGAGGGATCGTCGGCTCGATCGAAGGACTGGGCGGGCTTGCGAGCGGCGACGACCATGCCGCGCCGGCGTGCGACACCGAGAAGGTCGGCCGCCACCCAGGTCTTGCCCACCTCGGTGGCGGTGCCGACCACGAGGACCAGCCGCTGCGGCCGGGTCACCGCAGCCCCAGCTCGTCGAGGGCGACGCACAGACGATCGACCTCGTCGTCGGAGTGAACCGCCGACAGGGTGACCCGCAGCCGCGACGTGCCCGGAGCGACCGTCGGAGGCCGGATGGCCGGGACGAGAAGTCCACGCTCGGCGAGAGCGGCGGCGGCATCGAGTGCTTCGGCTTCGCCGCCCACGATGATCGGGACGATCGGGGAGGGATGCCCGGGGGCCAGCCGGTCGACGAGAGCCCGGAGCCGGTCGACGAGGGCGACGCCCTCGGGCGATCGCACGATCCGCAGCGCGGCGAGCGCCGCCGCGGTGTCGGCGGGGGTGGACCCGGTACTGAAGATGAACGGCCGAGCGCGGTTGATGATCAGGTCGACGAGGTTCTGTGGGCCGGCAACGTAGCCGCCGAGCGACCCGAGGGTCTTGGAGAGGGTCCCCACCCGCAACACCTCGGCTCCCATGTCGCTGAGGTCGACGGGTGTATCGGTCTCGAACACGGTGTGGGCCTCGTCGAGGACGAGGAGGGCGTCATGGGAGGAGCACACCGCAGCGAGAGCGGGGAGGTCGACCACGTCGCCGTCCATGGAGAAGACCGAGTCGGTCGCCACGACCAGCCGCCGGTCCCGGTGCCTCGCGAGCAGCGAGTCCAGATCGTCGAGGTCGCTGTGGCGGTAGACCGTCACCTCGGAGCGCGAGAGCCGACAGCCGTCGATGAGGGACGCGTGATTGAGCTCGTCGCTGAGGATCACGGTGTCGGGGCCGCCGACGACCCCGAGCACCGCCAGATTGGCGGCGTAGCCCGTCGGGAGGACCACTGCGGCGTCGCATCCCTTCCACGCCGCGAGCTCGTGCTCGAGGTCGTCGTGGCAGGGGCGGTGCCCGACGACGAGCCGCGACGCGGTGGCCCCGGTACCCCACTGGTCGAGCGCTCGGCGGGCGGCGGCGATGACCTGGGGGTGACAGGACAGGCCGAGATAGTCGTTCGAGGCGAACGAGACCATCGATCGACCGGCCCGGTCACCTCGTGGCCCGAGGGCGTCGAAGCACACGGTTCGACGTCGTTGTCCGGCCCGGTCGACGCGTTCGAGCTGTTCGGCCGCCCATCGGGCCCATGTGTGGGGGTGCACCCGATCACGATGTCATCGTGCGGGCGTTGTGGGCCAATGCCGTCCGCTTGTGCGAGAGGCTGGCGACCGGCAAGCCTGCAGGCATGAACGTTCGCCATGACTGGACCGTCAACGAGGCCGAGGCCCTGATCGCCCGCCCGTTCCACGACCTGCTGTTCGAGGCCCACGCCTGTCACCGTGAGCTCCACGACCCTCAGGTCGTCGAAGCAGCCATGCTGCTGTCGGTGAAGACCGGCGCCTGTCCCGAGGACTGCGCCTACTGCCCGCAGTCGGCCAAGTGGAACACCGACCTCGAACCGGCTCGCCTCATGCCCGCCGAGGAGATCGTCGCGTCGGCGCGCTCGGCGCAGGCCAGTGGTGCGACCCGCTTCTGCATGGGAGCCGCCTGGCGGGCACCCAACGACCGCCAGGTCGAGGAGGTGGCGGTGGCCGTCGAGGCCGTCGGCGCTCTCGGGATGGAGACCTGCGTGACCCTCGGGATGCTCACCGACGAGCAGGCGACGCGCCTCGCCGGGGCGGGGCTCGACTTCTACAACCACAACCTCGACACCTCACCGGAGTTCTACGGCGAGATCATCACCACCCGGACCTACGAGGACCGCCTGGAGACCCTCGCCAACGTTCGCGACGCCGGCGTGAAGCTCTGCTGTGGCGGGATCGTGGGGATGGGAGAGAGCCGCCGAGACCGTGCCGGGCTGCTGGTGCAGCTCGCTCGGCTCGATCCGCAGCCCGAGAGCGTGCCGATCAACCTCCTGGTCCAGGTGCCGGGGACTCCCCTCCACGGGACCGACGAGCTCGACCCCCTCGAGCTGGTCCGTACGATCGCCGCCGCACGACTCATGATGCCGGAATCGGTCGTGCGCCTCTCGGCGGGCCGGTCCCAGATGACCGATGAGCTTCAGGCCCTGTGCCTCCATGCGGGGGCCAGCTCGATCTTCCTCGGCGATCGGCTCCTCACGACCGCCAATCCCGGCGACGATCACGATCGCGACCTCCTGGGCCGTCTCGACGTCGACTTGGCGGTTCTCGAGGGCGACGCCCGCTAGGGCCGCGGGGGTCAGTCGGCGGGGCGGGCCGACCGCTCACCGACACGTTCCACCACCGCGGTCATCGCCGCGGTGATGGCGTCGAGGTCGGGTTCCGAACAGACATAGGGCGGCATCGTGTAGAGGAGCCGGCCGAAGGGACGGAGCCAGACGCCGCGGTCGAGCAGGACCTGCTGAGCGACGTCCATCGGGATCGAGTCGTCCATCTCGACCACTCCGATCGCTCCGAGCACTCGGACGTCGGTCACCCCGGGCGCTCCCTGCAGAGGAGTGAGGCCGGAACGCAGGCTCTCCTCGATGGCGGCGACGGTGTCGGACCAGGAGTGCGACGTCAGTAGTCGGATCGACGCCGACGCGACCGCACATCCGAGCGGGTTGCCCATGAACGTGGGCCCGTGCATCAGCGCGCCCGACTCGGCCGCGCTCACGCCTTCGGCCACCTCGGGTGTGCACAACGTGGCCGCCATCGTCATGTAGCCGCCGGTGAGGGCCTTGCCGACACACATGATGTCGGGGGCGATGCCCGCATGGTCACAGCCCCACATCGTGCCGGTGCGTCCGAACCCGGTGGCGATCTCGTCGGCGATGAGCAAGACGTCGTGCTCGTCACACAGCGAGCGCACGGCGGCGAGGTAGTCGGGGGAGTAGAACCGCATGCCGCCGGCACCCTGGACCACCGGCTCGAGGATCACCGCCGCGACCTCGCCGCGGTGGGCGAGGAGCAGGTCGTCGAGCTCGGCGACGTGGCTCGACGTGAAGGGTTGGTCGAAGGCAGGGGTGGGCGGGGCGGCGAAGATCTGCTGGGGCATCACGTCGGCGAAGAGGTGGTGCATGCCGTTCTCGGGGTCACAGACCGACATCGCGCCGAGGGTGTCGCCGTGGTAGCCCGACCGCACGGTGAGCAGCCTCCGGCGGTCGGGCCGCCCTCGACCCGACCAGTACTGGATGGCCATCTTGATGGCCACCTCGATCGATACCGACCCCGAGTCGGCGAGGAAGACGTGCTCGAGACCTCTCGGAGCGAGGTCGACCAGCGCTTCACAGACCTCGATCGCCGGAGGATGGGTGAGTCCGCCGAACATGACGTGGGCCATCCGGTCGAGCTGGTCGCGGATTGCGCCATCGAGGACGGGATGGCGATAGCCGTGGATGGCGGCCCACCAGGACGACATGCCGTCGACGACCTGGCGCCCGTCGGCGAGGTGAAGCCGCGTCCCGCTCGCACCGAGCACGGGCACGGCGTCGGTGGTGGCGGGCATCGGAGCGTAGGGGTGCCAGACCCGACGCCGGTCGCGTTCGACGAGGTCGGTGACTCCCGGGTCGAACAGTGGGGTGGGGGAGGGCATCGACCCAGTATGGAACGCCGCGGCCTCCGTCGTCGCGTGGTGAATAGGCCGAGGTGAGAGTGGCCGACGCCGGTCGTCCGATACGCTCGCGGGGTGAACGTCACTCCTCCGGCCGCCCTCATACCCGAGGGCCTCGATCTGCCGCTGTGGCGTGGTCGGGCTCATGCCATCACCTTCTTCGCGGCGATCCCCGCGGGCCTGCTCCTCGTGGTGCTGGCCAGCGATGCGACCGCCCGGATCGTGGCGGCGATCTACGCCGCATCTCTCCTCGCTGTCTTCGGCACCTCGGCGGCGTATCACCGGCTGGCCCAGACACCGAAGGCTCGCGCCGTGATGCAACGCCTCGATCACTCGATGATCTACCTGCTCATCGCCGGAACCTATGTTCCGGTGTGTCTGCTCGCCCTCCCGCGCTCGTGGGGTATCCCGATGCTCACCCTCGTCGGAGCGGGCGCCGTGGTGGGAATGGGACTGAAGCTGCTGGCCTTCCAACGTGCCCAGTGGATCGGCCTCGCCCTCTACCCCATCCTCGGTTGGAGCGCTCTTGCCGCCGCGCCGGTCCTGGTCCACCACCTGAGCCCCGTGCAGCTCAGCCTGATCGTTGCCGGTGGCGTCGCCTACACGGTCGGCTTCCCCGTGTTGCTCGCCAAGTGGCCCGACCCGTGGCCCCGCACCTTCGGGTACCACGAGGTGTGGCACGCCTTCACGATCGTCGCCGCCGTGCTGCACTTCTCAGCGGTGGCCACCCTGGTCGTCTGAGTTGGCTGAGTCGGAGTCTTCTGTCGCTCCCGAGGGTCCCCCCGCGGGGGAGTGGACCGAGCTGCACCCCCGGGTCGTCACCCGTTGGCGTCTCGAGTACCTGACCGACATCGCGATGCTCGTGGTTCCCCTGGTGGTGGCCGAGCTCGTCGCTCGGAACGCCGACTGGCTGGGCTCGGTGCCGGCCTTCGTCGTCCCCGGTGCGGTCGCCGTGATCGGTCTCGTCGCAGCCATCGTCGTTCCTCCGGTGCAGCACCGGCGTTGGCGGTACCGGCTGGCCGACGACGCGCTCGAGATCCGCCGTGGCGTGATCGTCGAGAGGCGCTCGGTCGTGCCCTACCGCCGGGTGCAGCAGGTCGACCTGGCACGAGGACCCCTCGATCGCCTCTTCGGGCTGGTCCGAGCCGAGCTGACCACCGCCGCCGCCACCACCGACGGCTCGATCCCGGGGCTCACCCCCGACTCCGCCGAGGCCTTCCGGACCCTCGTGCTGGCCCGAGCCGGACTCGACGATGCCGTCTGAACCGTCCCCGGACGAGTCCCTGCCCCCGCCGCCGGGACCGCCCCCGGTCCCACCTCCATCCCCGGGTCCGGTGCCGCCACCTCCGCCCCCACCACCGGGCGCAGCGCCGGCGCCAGCCGGATGGAGCGAGCCCCGGCGAACACACCCCATCAGCCCCTGGGTGGGTTTCGCCTCGTCGGGCCGGGGCCTGATCGGCCTCGTACTGGTGGCCCTCGCTCTCGGCCAACCGAGGCTCATCGTTCTCGTCGTCGCCGTCGGGGCCGTGTCGGGAATCGTCGACTGGTTCCGGCGCACGTGGAGCTTCGACGGAACCACCATCACACTCGACGAAGGGGTCATCTCCCGGACCTACCGCCGGGTGCCGGTCAGTCGCATCCAGCACGTCGAGGTGAACGAGCCGTTCCTCCATCGCCTCGTGGGGTTCGCGGTCGTGCGCGTCGAGACGGCGGGAGCAGCCGGCCAATCCGAGGTCATCGTCGACGCCCTGGAGCGCCGCGAAGCGGGCCAGCTGCAGCAAGCGATCGTTGCGGCACGTGCCCGCGCTCTCGCGGGCAGCGTCGAGCCCGCACGAGTCGGGTCCGAGGAGCCATCGGACCCTTCCGCTGTTGGCCTGCCACCTCCGCCTCCTCCTCCGCCCGCCGAGGAGGCAGTGGTGCTCCAGTTGGGGACCGGGCGGGTCATGCTCGCCGGCGTCACCGGATCGAATCTGCTGGTCGTGTTCGCGGTGATGGCGGCGCTTTTCGACACCATCGGGCGCTTGCCCCGTGAGGTGGCCTCGTCGGTCGAGGACCAGGCCGGAAGCGTCGTGGCCTCTCTCGGGTTCCTGG
>SKKL01000043.1 GCA_007121465.1 Acidimicrobiales bacterium
GAGCGAGCAGTGCGCATCGTGGCCGATGCCACGATCGAGCTGCTCGACGAGTTGCCGCCGCGCCGCAACCCGCCCAAGACCGAACCACCGTTGCGCCGCCTCGCCCGCTCCGGCTGAGCGAGGGCCCCGTCCACCTGGCTCAGCGCTGCTCGGCGAGGCGGGCCAGGTTGTCGACGGCCGACTCGGTGTTGGTGATGATGCGGGTCACCGCGCCCTGAACCACCGGATTCTGGAGGTGCGAGCGCAGTCCGCCGGCGAGGTTCAGACGGCAGCCTTCCAGCCACTCCCCCACGTCGGGCGCCTCGCCCCACCGAGTTTGGGCCTGGTAGGAGATCAAGCTGTTGGGGATCCAGTCCACTGCATCGCTCGGGTAGGGGTTCGGCGGAGCGAGGCGGTTCCGTTCCTCGTCGTCGCGGTCGGATGCCTCGAGGAAGCCGATCAGCGCCGAGTTGAACGTCGGCTGGCAGCTCCGGGTCTGTTGGATCGTGATCCGGTCGGGTTCGAACATGGGCTGGGGTCGTGTGGCCCTGAGCCCGCGAGCACTGCAGTCGACGTGCACCCGGCCGGGCTCGGTGGCCACCGTTCCCTCGTCGAGGACGAGCTGGTCGGGGTCGATCCGACGGACCCGGCCGAGCCGGACCACGTCGTCGATCCGACGGAGCTCGTCGAGCTCGTGGTTCGAGACCGTGGCGCAGCGGTACATGGTCGGCTCCACCTCGGGGTCGACGCGTCGGAGCTGGCCGCACGCCTCGAGGCGAGCGAACAGGTCGTCGACACCCTCGGCCTCGGCGGCCGATTCGAGCAGGCTCGCCTGACCCTCGATGAAGGCCGGCAACAGCTCGAGGGGCTGATAGCTCTCCCGGCCGAGGTGCCACGCGTCGCGGGGCCTCACCCAGCGAATGTCGGCGGGGTCGACGCCGTTGCGCATCAGCCAGAGGCAGGCGTCGATGCCGGTCTTGCCCGCGCCGATCACGGTGTATCCCGATGCCGAGTCGTCGAGATCGACCAGGTCGTTGATCGGCATGAAGCGGGCGTCGTTGTCGACCTCGAACGAGGGGGTGTGGGTCGACGGCACATCGGTCTCGAACCAGGTGGCATCGACTAAGCGGCGCCGAACCCGGACAGTGGTCTCCTCGCCGTCGGCGAGCGACGCGATCCGGTGCCGGTCCGAATCACCTCCCAGGTAGTCGGTGGAGGTCAGGACTCGAACGCGGCCCGAGGCCTCGAGCACGTCGTCGGAGACTGCCCGGAAGTAGTCCATGAGTTGCCCCGCGGTGGCGCGCTCGTAGAAACCATGGTCGGGGCTGCCGTCTTGGACGATCTGGTCTGACCCGAGGCTCAGCGATGCGACGCCGTAGAGCGCGGAGGGCGCGTGGAGCTGCACGAAGGGGTAGACGTCGTTCCAGTGACCGCCGGGTTCGTCGCGCCGGTCGACGATCACCACCTCGGCGTCGCTGTGGGCGACGAGCGTGTCGGTGAAGGCCAGGCCCGCGGCGCCCGCTCCGACGACCAGGTAGTCGGTCTCGATATCGGCCATGGCAGCCTCCCGCACGACGACGCCGACAGCATCGTCAAAATACCAGGCGAGGGTTGCGCCTGCTCGGCCAATGGGCCGCGCTCATCGTGCGCTGCGCCAGAAGTCGGCCAGGAGCTGATTGATGGGCTCGCCGGTGAGCTGGATCTCGTGTCCGGCCCCCTCGGCCACGACGCGAGAGGCTCCGAGCTGGGTGGCCAGTTCGTCGCTCATCGCTTCGAAGCCCCCGGAGTGGCCGCCGGAGGCGACCAGGATGGGAAATGGCGCAGCGGCGAGCTCGGCGATGGGGAGCTCGTCGTCCCAGTCGGGCCGGCCGTTGCGCATGACCGGCACCATGTCCAAGATCTGGTCGACCAGGCCGGGGGGAAGGTCGTCGCGGTCGGTCCCGATGACCTCGAGGAACCGGAGGAGCCACTCGGAGTCGGGGTCGTCGTCGTCCCACATGAACCGGATCCGGTCTTCCAGCGCCTTGGCCGCCGGCTGGTTGCGGGTCGCGACGAACGCCGGGGGTTCGAGGAGAGCCAGCGAGCGGACCGAGTCGGGGTGGCGGGCGGCGACCACCATGGCGCTGAGCCCACCGTAGGAGTGGCCGACGAGGTGAACGCCGCCGTCTCCGTGGGTCTCCTCGAGCAGTGGCACGAGATCGTCGGCGTCGACGAGGTAGTCCTCGCCGACGGCGGCGGAGCTGTCGCCGTAGCCGCGCCGGTCGGGGGCGATCAGGTGATACCCCTCGTCGGCGAGGGGCAGCTGGGCGGGCCACTCCTCGGGTGCGGTGGCCAGCGACCCGTGGACGAGCAGCACCGGCGAGCCACTCCCCCACTCGTGGACGGCCAGCTCGGTCGTCGTCAGCCTGTTCATTCGGAATCTCCTCTCGTCAGGACCCACAGATCGCACGGTCGTGCGATCTCCCCTCCGCCAACATCGCACGATCGTGCTAGCTTGTCAACGTGCCCCCGAAACCCTCTGCTGACGAGCCCCGTCGACGATCCGACGGGGAGGAGACCCATGCGGCGATCCTCGACGAGGCGATGCGGCTGGCGTCGATCGAGGGGCTGGGCAGTCTCACCATCGGGCGGTTGGCCCGCGAAACAGGGATCAGCAAGAGCGGGGTGTTCGCCCACTTCCGGTCCAAGGATCGGTTGCAGCACGAGACCATCGCCGCCGCCGAAGCCGTGTTCACCCGCGAGGTGGTCGAGCCCGGACTCGCTGCCGGCCAGGGACTCGCCCAAGTAGAAGGCCTGTGCGAGGCATACCTGAGCTATCTCGAGCGGGGGGTGTTCCCCGGCGGCTGCTTCTTCGCCCAGCTGCTGGCCGAGTTCGACGCGCCCGAGGGGTCGATCCACGACGCGGTGGCCGTCGGCCAGCGTGGGTGGACGGGGATGCTCGAGGGAGCGATCGTCACCGCTCAGCAACGGGGCGAGCTCGATGCCGACGTCGACCCAGCACAGCTGGCCTTCGAGCTCCAGGCCGCGATCGAACTGGCGAGCTACCTGTCGACCCTCCACCGGGACACCGCACTGGTCGAGCGGGGCCGCACCGCGGTGCGCTCCGCCCTCGATCGGGCGGCGACGAGCTGAGGGCCGGGTTGTCCTCAGGTGGAGGGGACGGGCTGCCGATCCCCTCACCATGGAGATCTCCCCTGAGCTCGAGGCGCTGACCCGCCGGTTGCTCGACCTGCTCGGCCAGGTCACCGGGCTCGAGTCGACCTACCTCACCAAGATCGACTGGCAGAACGACGAGCAGGAGATCCTGTACTCGCGCAACGAGGGCGCGCTCGATATCCCCGAAGGGTTGCGGGTCGAGTGGTCGGACACGCTCTGCAAGCGGGCGCTCGACGGAGGCCCGAGGTGCACGACCGACGTCGGAGCGTCCTACCCCGACAGCGGCGCGGCGAAGGAGCTCGGGATCGTCACCTATGTCACCGTGCCGGTCAACGGTCCCGACGCGATCGTCGTCGGCACCGTGTGCGGTGCGAGCACGGGCGGCGTCGAGGTGTCCGAACAGGCCCTCGCCGTGATGGCGACCCTGGCCGACATGGTGGCGCTGCACCTCGTCAACGAACAGGTGGTGCGCGAGCTCGACCGGACCAACGCCGCACTCCACGAGATGGCCTTCGCCGACGGCTTGACCGGAGTCGGCAATCGCCACGCTCTCGAACGGCATCTCACCACCACCGCCGGGGAGGCTGGTCAGGCCGGTAGCTCGGTGATCTCGGTCGATCTCGACTCGTTCAAGGCGATCAACGACACCTACGGCCACGGTGCCGGTGACGACGTGCTCTGCGCGGTGGCCGACCACCTCACGGCACTCGTCCGCGACCACGACACGGTTGCCCGCCTCGGAGGCGACGAGTTCGTCGTCATCCTCGCCGACACCGATGCCGCCACCGCGACCCAGATCGCCGAGCGGATCTGTGCCCACATCTCGGGGGCACTGATCGAGACCCGAGCTGGGCCCGTGGCGGTGACCGTGAGCGTGGGCGTGGCGAGCGATGTCGGCGCCGATGCCGAGGGCATGCTCACCCGGGCCGACGAGGCGCTCTACGCGGCGAAGGCCGCGGGGCGCGACCGCATCGCCTGGGTCTGACCCAGAGCGGCCGGCTCAGAAGGGCACGGGCTGGGCGAGCAGTCCGGTGCCCTCGGCTCGCTCGGACAGGATGCGGCAGAGCTCGATGGCGTCGATGGTGATGTGCTCGCCGCCGTCGCCGCTGACGAAGGTCGCGCCGATCGGGCCGGTGAGCTCGAGGGTGAAGGGCTGGCCGTGGCGGCGGGCCCACTCGGCAACCACGTCGGCGACGATGCGCCCGTCGTGGTCGGCGGTCAGCACCACGTCGCGACCGGTGGCTCGGGAGATGTCGACGCGGTGCATCCACGGATCACGGGTGAGGATGGTCTCGAGGAGGTAGCCGAACCTCCAGGTCTCGGGCTGGCCACCGACCTCTTGCTTCATGGGCATCTTCCGCATCACGGCCTTGCCGCTGGTGCGCCACCGGGCCGCCTTGGGTCCGAGCGCTTCCGCTGTGGCGATCAGCTGGTCGACCGAGAGGTGTGCGTGGTCGGCGACCTGTTGAGCGGTCATCGAGTCGACGAGCGGTCCGCCCGTCGCCTTGGCGTCCTTGGTGGCGGCCCGCATTCGCCCCATCATCGAACGGAGTGACGAGAAGTCGTTCATCATGCCGACGCTGTGGCCGGCCATGGCGCGCACGTCCCACAGGGGGCAGTCGGTCGGTCTGGCCCAGTCGTCGGGGCCGAGGCTGCGAAACTGGTCGACCATCCGGGAGTACTCGGTGGCGGCCAGGGCGTGAGCTTCGTCGCGGGACACCGAGGGGATGTCCCCGACGTCGGTGGTGGTCATCATCGTGCTGCCCTTCCCTTCGCGGTCGCCCGCTGGTTGGTGGTCTCCATGTGGTGCAGGTACATCTCGGTGGCGTCGTCGATGAGGCGGATCCAGCGGTCGCCGCCGGGCTCGTTGGAGAGCTGCTGACTGGCGAGGCCGGTGCCGAGGGCGGTGAACAGGTCGATGGAGCGCGGGTCGGTGACCCCGTAGCGCTCGAGCTGCTCGACGACGCGGCCGAGGCTCGCCTGGGAGATGGCGAACGACTCGGGCGATGGTTCGAAGCCGGGGATCGTGCGCTGGAAGAGCAGCTGGTAGCGGGCCTGGTCCTCGGCGCAGAAACCGATGAAGGTGCGGAACATGAGAGCCAGGTCGTGTCGGACGTCGCCGGTCAGCTCGTCCCACGGTTCGGCGTCGGCGAACTGCTGGGCGCCCTGGGCGAACATGGCGTCATAGATGGCGAGCTTGCTGTCGAAGTAGGTGTAGAGCGACGGTGGTCGCATGCCCACCCGGGTGGCGATGTCGCGCAGCGACACGGCGGCGAGGCCCTCGGTCCGGGCGATGTCCCACGCGGCGTCGAGGATCTCCTCCTTCGTCGCCTCATGACGTTCGGCTCGCCGATCTCGAACAGGTTTTCCTATCACCATTCGGACTTTACGCCCGCGCCCGACCTACGTCAACGGTTCATGGGCGCGCGTCAGCGGCCCCGGAGGGGCGGGAGCCGGGAGCGGGAGAGCCTCAGTCGCCGACGAGCTCGTCGAGCTGGCCGCTCACCGCGTCGAGGGCCTTCTCGGCCTCGTCGCTCGACTCGAACCGGGCGAGCCGGACCCGCCCGCGGTCCTTGATGATCTGGCTGGCTCGCTTCTGGTCCGACGACTCGGTGCTCGCGCTCCACAGCGTGGGGTGCTGGGCGGCGACGCGACGCTGCAGCGGGCCACCGGGCTGGTTGGCGACTCGGCGGGCGCGGCCGGCGACGCCGCTGCCGCGCCCGTAGTAGACGAGGTTGTCGTCGATCCAGAGGGTGAAGACGCCGGGCGTGTCGTCGCTGCCCGCTCTCAGGTCCCCGACCGACTCGGTGGCACCGCTGGTGAGGGTGGCCAGTAGCTCCGGGTCGGTGGGCGATGTCGTGGCCGTCGCCGAGCGCGACGCCGAGGGTGAGGTCGACCCACTCGACTGGGCGGGCGGTGTGGGGCGCAGCCGGGTCCAGATGAGCCACAGCAGGATCGCCACCACCGCCGCCGCGACCGCTGCCTGAGGTTGCCTGTTCCTCGCCACCACGCCCTGACCTCCCTGACCGAGTCCGACTCCCATGACACCACATCGCAGCGGCACCGGCGCGCCTCGGTGTCCCGGCGTTCCCGGCGAGGGGTCGCGGCGTCGGCCGATGTCCCGAGCGGTCAGGGGGTAGAATGAGGGGGACCGACAGCCCTCTAGAGGAGGGTCACCCACACCGTGGACGAGCCCAGCCAACGCCCCGACGGTGCGGTCGCGTCCCGGACGACCTCGCGTCGGCTCAGGGTCCGCAGCCTGTTGCTGTTGGTGGTCTTGCTGCCGACCCTCGGCCTGGTGGGCATCTCGACCTCGTCGGTACTCCGACTCCAGGGCCAACGCGATGTGGCGACCAAGATGGAGTCCCACGCCGAGTCGCTCCTCGCGATCGTCGAACTTCGCGCCTCGCTCGCCGACGAGGAGCTTCAGTCGGCGGTCGTCGCACTGGCTTCTGACTTCGGCCTCGACGTGGAGCAGCTGAGCGACGTCGCCGGCGTGGACTTCGCGGCCGATCTGGCCACGGCTCGTGCCCGCGTGGATGCCGACCCGACGCTCGAGACGACCCCGGGGCTGGAGCCGATCCGAGCGGAGCTCGATCTGTTGCGGGGCGCGATCGACGACGGCACGGCCAACTACCCAGATGTCACTGCATTGTTCCGGCAGTACTCATCGCTGATGGAGGCCGACTGGCGAGCCCAGCACGGGGAGATGAGCACCGAGTTGGCGACCGTGACGGTCGCAGGGGTATTTCACGAGCGGGCCGACACGGTGGCCGCGACATTCGATACCGAGGTCTGGGGCAACGAACGGTTGGTTCGCATCATCCCCCTGCTGCAAGCCGACCCTGACGACATCAGCCTGGAGCAGATCGGGGGTCTGCTCGACGCCACCAGCAGACACCAGTCAGCCGCCGAATCGCTGTCGGGGCGGGGAGGGCCTCTGGTCGAGGCCGAACTGGCACGGCAAGCTGCTGACCCGGCGCATCAGAGTTTCGTGGAGGAGCTCGACGGCCTGACCGCCTCGCTCGCATCGGGCGATCGATCAGGTCTGGTCGTCGACCCCGTTGCCCTCGGTGAGGCGTTCGTCGACGGAGCGGTCTTCAGCGGCAGACTCAGCGCAACGACCCTCGCGTCGGCGACGGATCTTCGCGATGAAGCGGTTCGGCAGGGCGACCGCGCTCAACAGGAGCTGCAGTCGCAAATCGCGGTGGCATCGGTCGTGGCGATGCTCGCGATCGTGAGCGCCTTCGTGCTGGCCCGCAGTGTCGTCAGGCCCGCCCAACGGCTCGAGGCCGCGGCGCACCAGATCCACGAGGGCCGGTTCGAGCTGGAACCGATCGCCGCCACCGGGCCGCGGGAGCTCGCCGACACCGCCTCGGCGTTCAACGAGATGGCGACGACGCTGTCGGCGGTGGAAGCCCACGCGGTGGCGCTGGCCGACGATCCCGACGCGGCCGTTCTCGACGAGCGCCTACCCGGTCGGACCGGCCGAGCGCTGCAGGTCGCGCTCAACCGTCTGCGGACCTCGATCCGAGGCGCGGAGGAGCAACGACGAGAGCTCGAGCATGCGGCGACCCACGATGGTCTCACCGGCCTGCTGAACCGATCGGCCGCGCTGACCATGGTCGATCGCGACCTGGCGAGGGTCGAGCGTGACGGCGGCGTGGTGATGGCGCTGTTCCTCGACCTCGACGGCTTCAAGGCGATCAACGACGTGCACGGGCATGCCGCGGGCGACGACGCACTGAAGATGGCGGCGACTGCGCTGCTCGCCACCACCAGGAGCGCCGACGTCGTGGCCCGGTTGGGTGGCGACGAGTTCCTCGTCGCGGGGCCGGTCACCGAGGGAAGGGGCGAGGTCGAAGCCCTGGCCGGTCGGATCCTGGGTTCCATGGGGGCGCTGCGGGTGGTTGCGCCCGATGGCGAGGTGCCGATCCGGTGCAGCATCGGGATGGCGATCGGTGATCCGGGCACCACCACCCATGACCTCATCCTGCGCGCCGACGCCGCGCTGTACCGGGCCAAGGAACGAGGTCGGCACCAGGCCGCGTGGGACGAGGAAGAGCAGTTCGCCTAGAGGCGGCCCCATCGGATCCCGGATCCGGAATACCCCAGGGGGTATTGGTGTTGCACCTCGGTGAGACGTCGAACCCGGCGCCCGATCACCAGACGGAGACCCACCATGGCCCTGCACCTCGGCGACGAAGCCCCCGACTTCACCGCGATGACCACCGACGGAGAGATCTCGTTCCACGACTGGAAGCAGGGTTCGTGGGCGGTCTTCTTCAGTCACCCCGCCGACTTCACCCCGGTGTGCACCACCGAGCTCGGTCGGACGGCGGCACTC
>SKKL01000077.1 GCA_007121465.1 Acidimicrobiales bacterium
CACCCGGCGGGTCGAGACCACCCAGGTGGAGATGGGGGCGCGCTCCAAGCAGCTCGACGAGGTGAAGTCCCGCAACGAGCAGCTCACCATCGAGTTGAAGTTCGCCCTGTCCGAGGTCGAGGACACCGACATGATCGAGTCGATCATCGCCCTCCAGGCCCAGGAGATGGCCTACCAAGGGGCGCTGGCAGTGACCGCCAAGGTCCTCCAGCCCACCCTCCTCGACTTCCTGCGCTGATCAACGGCCCGGGTCTCCTCCATCTGGAACTTTGCCTCAGATGAACGCCATCGGCGCCGAACAAACGGGCAGTCCCTACACACCCCCGTTTGGAGAGTCGCCGTGAACATCCTCGTCGTGGATGACAGCAAGACCATCCGGATGCTCGTGAAGCGCAACCTCAAGCAAGCCGGGTTCGCCGACGCCAACATCCTCGAAGCCGAAGACGGCGCCGCCGGCCTCGCCATCGCCCGCACCGAGGCGCTCGACCTCATCCTCTCGGACTGGAACATGCCCGAGATGAGCGGTCTGGAGTTCCTCCAGAACCTCCGCAGCGAGGGCTTCGGCACCACCTTCGGGTTCATCACCTCGGAGTCGACCCCCTCCTACAAGGACCAGGCCATGGCCGCCGGTGCCGCCTTCCTGCTGTCCAAGCCGTTCAACGCCGAGTCCTTCTCCGATGCGCTGGGGGTCGCGACCGCGTGAGGCCGCCGAGCCAGACGACGGTCCCGCCGGTTCCGATTCAGGAGGCCGTGGCGGAGTTCTTCGGGGCTCTCCTCGGCCTCGGAACCGCCGCGTCGAAGGTCTCCCCCGCCCAGATCGAGAACGACGGCGCCCACGTGATCGGCACCTATCACGACGACCTCGGCCGGATCGCGGCGCTCGTCACCGCCGATCTCCCCTTCGCCGCGTCGGCCGGTGCCTCCCTCGCCATGATCCCCGCGTCGGCCGCTCGCGACGACGTGAAGGACGGCTCGATCGACGAGAACCTCCTCGAGAACTTCCGTGAGGTCTGCAACGTCGCCGCCAGCCTCCTGAACACCCCCCACACGCCTCACCTGACCCTCCAGGACGTGTGGGCCACCGACCATCCGGACCTGCCCGTCGAGGTGTGGGACGTACTCGCCGGCGCCAGCAAGCGCCGCGAGTTCGCCGTGACCATCGAGGGCTACGACGACGGTCGCCTCGGCATCGTCATCCGCTGATCACCACCGGCCGGTCCCCCTTCCGGCCGGGATCAGCGGGTGATGATGTCGACGGTGGTGCCCTGACGCACCGACTCGCCGGCCTCGGGGTCGGTGCCCCGCACCAGACGTCGAGCGGGACCGTCGCGGCCCCCGACGACGAGTCCGGCTTCTTCGAGCTGCTCACCGGCGCTGGACTCGGTGAGCCCCGAGACGTCGGGCACCGTGACCATCGGCAGACCCGACGAGACGACGACCTGCACCGTCGACCCCCGCGGCACCTCGGTGCCCGAGGTCGGATCGAGCCGGATGACGAAGCCCTCGGCGATGGTCTCGCTCGATGCGGTGGTCCGCTCGGGCACCAGACCCATCGATTCGAGGATGTTGGCGAGGTCGTCGTAGGTGGAGCTGACGGGAACGTCGGGAAGGGCCCGAGGTGCCGGGCCTGCCGAGATGACGAGGTCGACGGGGTCCTCCTCGGCGAGCGGGTTCTCGTGGCTGACCCGGATGACGTGACCTTCGGGGATCTCCTCGTCGTGCTCGGCGCTCTCGGCTCCGACTGTGAGGTTGGCTGCCTCGATTCGGCTCACCGCCTCGTCGCGAGGGGTGCCTTCGAGATCGCCCGGCAGGTCGACCAGCGCGTTGCCCCGTGAGAGGTAGAGGGTGAGGACGCTGGACGACCCCTCCTCCAGTTCGGTGCCCGGGGGCGGGTCTTGGCGAAGCACCGAGTCGACCACCGACCCGGTTTCGCGGTCGTAGTCGATCTGGATGTCCCAGCCGTAGTCGGCGACCAGCGCCGCCACGTCGGACTCGAACAGGCCGGTGTAGTCCTCGACCTCGTAGACCGGGGTACGCAGAGCGTTCGCAGCGAAGACCCCGCCCACTCCGAGCAGGACGGCGAGGACCACCGCGGCCACCGCCCACGGCCACCTCCTGCGGCGCCCCCCGCGTCGGTCGGCGCGTCGGTCGGCCCGCGCCTGGCGCTTGTCGGCTCGTCGCTGGCGGCGGGGAGACAGGGGGGCCAGCCGGTCGGCCCCTCCCTCGGCGGCGGCGACACCACCGTCGAGCCCGGCGCCGGGCATCGCCGTCGAGTCGCCGGCATCGCCGGAGATCCGGGTGAGGTCGACCGCCAGCTCGGCGTCGTCGGTGACGTCGCCGAGGGCACCGGGGAGCACGAGCGGCTCGGGCCGGGGCAATGACTCGGCCGCGGCCATGAACGAGATGGCGAGCTCCCCCGCCTCGGGGCGGTCGTCGGGGTTGGGGCGGCATGCTCGCTCGAGAACCGACGCCAGTGGTCCGTAAATGTCGCGGTCGAGCTCGACCTGGGTGTCGATGCGGGCCATGAGAGTGGCGAGAGGCGTGTCCCCCGCGAAGGGGAGGTCGCCGCTGATCACCTCGATGAGGGTCAACCCGAGCGAATAGACGTCCGAACGGGCTCCGACCCGCTCGCCCTTGGCCTGTTCGGGCGAGGCGTAGCGCACGGTGCCGAGGACCGTTCCCGACGGCTCGGTCCACCCCGCCTCGGCGAGGGCGCGAGCAAGGCCGAAGTCGCCGATCCGGAGGCGTTCGTCGTCGCCGAAGAGGAGGTTGGCCGGCTTGATGTCGCGGTGGACGATGCCCCGGGCATGCGCGTACTCGAGGCCCCGGGTGGTCTGGAGGCCGACCAGCAGGGCCTGGGACAGGCTGAGGCGGTCGCCGTGGTCGAGCACGCCCCGTAGGCTCCCTCCGCCGAGGTACTCGGTGACGAGGTAGGGGACCTCGTCGCGGCCCCAGTCGTAGACCGCCATGACGTTCGGGTCGTTGAGTGCTGCCGCGGCCTGGGCCTCGGCCTGGAAACGGCGGAGGAACTGCTCGTCGGCCGCCAGGTTGGGATGCAGCACCTTGATGGCGACGCGCCGACGTAGGCGCACGTCGTCGGCCAAGAAGACCGTCGCCGAGGCGCCCGATCCGATGGGGGCGACCAGCCGGTACCGCCCGTCCAGCACTCGCCCGATCTGGTCGCTGGTGCGCGAAAGGGCCACGTCAGAAGGCTAGACGCTCCCGGCCCGCACCCGGTGGCACTGCGTGGAGTGAGATCCGTGCCCTCGGACGCCGTGCACCGAGAACTGTGCCATAGGGCGCGACGTGGGAACAGCTCGACCGGTCGGCCATCATGGAGACATGGACCTGTTCGAACGGGCACTCCCTCGCCGGCTCTTCTACTCCGGGCTGATCGCCCTCGCCGCCCTCGGCATCGTGATCGCCGTCGACAACGGGCGGACCTCCCCGACCAACCTCGCCGACCTCAATCCCGCCGTGAACGCCCTGTTGCCGCCCGACGGTGGAACCGTCCTGCGCCAGAGCACGGTCGGGATCACCGTGGCGTCGGGCTACCAGGCCCGCCTCATCGTCAACGGGGTGTCGATCCCTGAGGGCCAGATGTCGGGCGACACCGGCCTGGGGCAGTACCACTTCACCCCCGGCGAGGGCACCATCCTCGACACCCTCCACGGAGGCCAGAACTGCATCACCGCCACCTACTGGAGGGCCGCCGAGGGCCCCGGGAACGGCGAGACGACCACCTGGTGCTTCACCGCCACCTGACGGGCGCTCAGCCAGCACCCTCGGTCGGCCGGATCTCGCCGGTGGCCAGCAGGTGCTCGAACCCGGCCTGATCGAGGATCGGGACTCCGAGGTCGGTGGCCTTGGTGAGCTTCGAGGCGCCCGGCCCCTCCCCCACCACCACGGCGTCGGTCTTCTTCGACACACTCCCTGGTGACTTGCCGCCCCGGCCGGTGATTGCCTCCTCGGCCTCGTCGCGGGTGTAGCCGTCGAGGGTGCCGGTGACCACGATGGTGAGTCCGTCGAGGGTGGCGGGGACATCGGGCCGTTCGGGTCCCTCGAGGTTCAGGCCGGCCTCGCGCAGTTTGGCGACCACGGCCTGGTTGCGTTCGGACGCGAAGAACTCGTGGACCGACTCGGCGATGGTCGGGCCGATGCCGTCGATGGCGGCCATCGTCTCCACCGTGGCCGCCTCGATGGCATCGAGGTGCCCGAGCTCGGTGGCGAGGAGCCGGGCACCCGTTGGCCCGAGGTGACGGATGTTCAGCCCCACCAGCAGGTTGGCGAGCGGACGCTCCCGACTGACGTCGATGGCCGACCGGAGGTTGTCGACCGAGGTCTGTCCGAAGCCCTCGAGCTCGAGGATGCGGTCGAAGTCGAGGGTGTAGAGGTCGCCGATGTCGTCGAGCAGCCCGAGCTCGACGAACAGCTGGACCCGTTGCTCGCCGAGGCCTTCGATGTCCATCGCACCCCGTGAGGCGAAGTGCGCGATGCGTCCGGTGCGCTGGGCGGGGCAGTCGAGGTTGGTGCAGAAGTGGTGCCCCTCCCCCTCGAGACGGGTGAGGAGGCCACCGCAGCGGGGGCAGTGCGACGGGAATTCCCACCGGGCGAGGTCGTCGGGGCGCTCGGCGAGCACCGGGCCGACCACCTCGGGGATGACGTCGCCCGCCTTGCGCACGATGACGGTGTCGCCGGGTCGGACGTCTTTGGCCTCGACCTGGATCTGGTTGTGGAGCGTGGCCATGCCGACGGTGGACCCGCCGACGAACACCGGCTCGAGGATCGCGAAGGGCGTGGCCTTGCCGGTGCGGCCGATCGACACCTCGATGTCGCGCAAGCGGGTGGTGCGCTCCTCGGGGGGAAACTTGTAGGCGATCGCCCAGCGAGGCGCCTTGGAGGTGAAGCCGAGCGCCTCCCGCCGAGCGAGGTCGTCGACCTTGACGACGACGCCGTCGATCTCGTAGTCGAGGGCGTGGCGGTGCTCCTGCCATCGCAGGCAGTAGTCGAGCACCTCGTCGAGCCCGGTGACAACGGTGATCTCGGGGTTGACGGGAAGGCCGAGCGACTCGATGAACCGCAGGCTCTCGGAGTGGGCGCCGAAGGAGGGACCACCCTCGACCGCTCCGAGCTGGTAGCACCAGAGCGCGAGGCCACGGGTGGCGGTGATCGATGCATCCTTCTGGCGCAGCGAGCCCGCCGCGGTGTTGCGGGGGTTCACGTAGCGCCGCAGCCCGGCCGCCTCTTGGCGCTCGTTCAGGTCGTCGAAGACGGCGACGGGCATGTAGACCTCGCCGCGCACCTCGAACAGGTCGGGGACCGTCGCTGCGTCGGGTGCCTCGATGCGCTCGGGGACCTCGGCGAGCGTGGCGACGTTGGCGGTGACGTCCTCCCCCACCCGCCCGTCGCCGCGGGTGGCGGCCCGGACCAGACGACCATCCTCGTAGGTGATGGAGATCGCCACGCCGTCGATCTTCAGCTCGCACACGAAGCTGACCGGAGGTCGGTCGTCGCCCTCGAGGTCGGTGAGGCGACGTTCGAGCCGGACGCCCCACGCCTCGAGCTCCGCCCGGTCCATGGCGTTGTCGAGCGACATCATGGGAGTTCGGTGCTCGACGGGGGCGAAGGCCACCGACGGAGCACCGCCCACGGTCTGGGTGGGCGAGTCGGACGTGACGAGGCTCGGGTGCAACGCCTCCAACTCGTTGAGCTGGCGAACCAGGTCGTCGTAGTCGGCGTCGGGGATCTCGGGCGCGTCCTGCTCGTGATAGAGCCGGTTGTGGTGGGCGATCTGGGTGCGCAGCGCCTCGACCTCGGCGACGACCTCGGCGGGAACCTCGTCAGGGATCACGAGGTGAGCCTACGCAACCCCACCGACAGGTTCGGCCCGTCGTGGGGTTCAGGCCCCGACCGAGAGACGCACCCCGAGCGCCTGGTCGTGGACACGAGCCGCGACCTGCCGGGTGAGGGTCATCACCCGATCGGCCTGGGAGACCCCGTGGGTCGCCAACCCGCACGCCGGAGTGACGAGCGACTGCAACCGGAGGGTCACCGGGTCGCATCCACCCTGCACGAGGGTGCACCAAGTGGCCGACAGCTGGCGCCACAGACGGCCCGGGGTGGAGCCGATGGGCTCGTCGGTCGGGATCGCTCCCCACGCGACCCGGCCGCCTCTCTCGAGGAATCGGTCGAGGGCCTCGGGCACCGCTTCCAGACCACACCCGAGAGGCGCCGACAAGATGTCGGGGCCGGCCTGGATGACGAGCTTCCAGTCGGTGGGACCACAGCAGTGCAGACCGGTCAGCGCACCCCGCTCGAGCACCGCCAGCGCCCCCGACGTGAGGTCGATGGCCGACTCCGGGTCGAGGGGGAACTCCGGGTGCATGAGGCCGGTGAGGCCCGGCTCGTCGAGGAAGACCACCAGAGGGGTGCCGGGAGCGAGCTCGGCGGCGAGGGCCAGCAACCCGGCGGCACGGGTACGCACCGCCGTGCCGGCCACCGCGAAGGCGCGACCAGCGTCGGCTCCTGCGGCGTGGAGCGCCAGGCCGAGGGTCACCGGTCCGGTGAGCTGGAGCTTGATCGGGTCGGTCCGCCCCCGCACCGTGTCGAGGAACACCCGGATGGTGCGGAACGGTTCGCCTTCGAGATGGGGGTCGACGAGGCCGGCGGTGGGGTCGAGTCGGTCGAGGTGCAGATCGAGCGAGCCGTCCTCGGCGACGACGACACCAGGGACACCCCACGCCGCCTGGGCCACCATCGACTCGAGCGGCGAACGCTGCGGCAACGACGGCGCGGCGGGGAGTCGGCGCTGACGAGCGAGGACGAAGTCGACCGCCGCGGCCGGATCGCGGTGGGGCAGGCTGCCGATCGAGGTGTCGAGCCCGGGGGAGAGGGGCGTCTGGCGGAGGTCGTCAGACCCCGAGGACCCGTCGAGCGCTCCGGCGTCTCCTGGCGTGATCGTCTGCACGAGCCGGCCCCTCCCTTCGCACCAAATCCCCCCGAGGAGCACGGGGCTCCCCGAAACCACCTTCGTGGCACCCCCCTGGAATAGCCAGCGGAGGCCCCTATGAGCAAATCTCAGGAGCCGTGATCCTCGACCGCCCCTGGCCCCTCCGCATCACCTGGCTCCTCCTGCCGGTGGGATTCGTCATCGCTCTCGGCCCCGCGCTCGACGCCAGCCCCACCGCGGCGCAGATGCTCGTCGCCACTCTCGCCTGGGCAGCCTGGACCGCGGGCCTCATCGCCACCCTCGTCCCCCGCACGCTCGGGTTGACCGTCGTGCGGATCCTGGCGCCCACCTCTCTCGGCCTCGCGCTGTGGGCGACCGTCGCCTCGGGGGAGACCATCGGGGGTGCGGTGGCGGCGGTCGTCGCCGCATCGGCAACGGTGCTCGCTCTCGCGCCCCAGACCGCCGACCTCTTCGTCAACGGCTCGGCCTACGGTGCCGAGCGACGATTCGCCCTGCGATCCCCTGCCGCTTTGCTGTTCGGCCCGGTCCAGATCGCCTGGGCGCTCGTGGTGGCCGGAGCGCTCGTCGGTCCACTCCTTCTCGCCCACGAGCGGTGGGTCCTCGGTGCGATCGCCACGGCGGTCGGCTTTCCGGTGGCAGCAGTCGGATGCCGGTCGCTCCACCAACTCGCCCGCCGCTGGTTGGTGATGGTGCCCGCCGGACTCGTCATCCACGACCCGGCCGCGCTCACCTCTCAGCTGTTCCGGCGCAACACCATCGCCCACCTCGGGCCTGCACCCGCCGACACCGGCGCCCTCGACCTCACCGCCGGTGCTCCGGGGCTCGCCCTCGAGATGCAGCTCACCCAGGCGGCCACCCTCGAACTGCGCCAGCGGGGCCAGAAGCCCACCGCCGTGCACGCGACCGCGGTGATGTTCACTCCGTCGCGCCCCGGTGCGGTGCTCCGCGGCGCGGCCGAACGGCGGATCCCCGTCGCCTGACCGGGTCGATCAGCTGGGTCAGCCGGCGAGGGCGCTGCCCACCACCTCATCACCGTCGTAGAGCACCACGGACTGTGCCGGGGCGACCCGACGCCGCGGCTCGAGCCACCGGAGATGGTCGCCATCGACGACGGCGGGCGCGGGCGAACCATGAGCCGAGCACTGGGCCTGCACCGTGCTGGTCACCGGACCGTCGACCCACGCGAGATCGACGAGCTCGACCGAGTCGGAGAGGAGATCGTCGGCTCCTCCGACGGTGACCCGACGCCGCGGGACGTCGACCGCCACGGCGAAAACCCGGTCGTCGGACCCGGACACTCCGAGACCCCGACGCTGGCCGATGGTGACCAACTCCACGGCGTCGACCCGACCGACCGGCCGGCCGTCGCCGTCGACCACGTCGGCGGGATGCAGCTCGGTGCGGTCGGCGAGAAACCCGGCCCGACCGGCACTGCTGGTGATGAAGCAGACGTCCTGGCTGTCGGGCTTGGCGGCGGTGCGCAGGCCGAGCTGGTCGGCGATGAGGCGGACGTCGTCCTTGGTGCGGTCACCGACCGGGAACAGCACCCGGGCCAGCTGGGCCTGGTCGAGCATGTGCACCACATAGGACTGGTCCTTGGCCGGATCGGCACCGCGGGCCACTCGGCGCGAGCCGTCGGGTCGAGTCACGATGCGGGCGTGGTGCCCGGTGGCGACCGCGTCGAATCCGAGGGCGACCGCCCGGTCGAGGAGGCGGTCGAACTTGAGGTGGCGGTTGCACTCGACGCAGGGGTTGGGTGTGCGCCCGGCGGCGTGGTCGGCGACGTAGGGGTCGACCACGTGCCGGGTGAAGTCGTCGCCGAAGTTGAACACGTGATGGTCGATGCCGAGCTGCTGGGCGACCCGGCGGGCGTCGTCCACGTCGGACACCGAGCAGCATCCGGTGTCGGACTCCCCTCCCCACAGCTTGAGAGTCACCCCGACCACCTCGTGCCCCTCGTCGAGCGCGCGCGCGGCCGCCACCGACGAGTCGACCCCGCCCGACATGGCGACCATGACCTTCATCGACGACCCCGCAGACGCTCGACCGAGCGGGCGACGGCGTCGATCGCCTGATCGACCTCAGCGGTGGTGGTGGCGTGGCCGAGCGTGAGGCGCAACGACCCCCGGGCGAGATCGCGGGGAATGCCGATCGCCGCAAGAACGTGAGACGGATCGAGAGCACCGCTGGCGCACGACGATGCTGCCGAGGCGGCGACGCCTTCGGTGTCGAGGAGGAACAACAGCGCCTCACTCTCGATCCCCTCGATGCACACGTGGCAGCACCCGGCGAGGGTTCCCGACCGGTCGGGACGCCCATGGGAGTCGATGGGGACAGCCGTCTCCACCAGACCCTCGACTCGTGCCCGCAGCCCGTCGGCCAGTCGATCGCGCAACGCCCGAACCGACTCGATGGTGGCGTCCCGTTCGGCCACCGTGGCGCTGGCCGCGGCGGCCATGGCGACGATGCCCGCGACGTTGTGGGTCCCGCTGCGACGGTCGCGCTCTTGACCACCACCCCGCAGCTGGGGGGTGAGGGGCACGCCGTTGCGGGCCACGAGCGCACCGACACCCTGAGGCCCGCCGAACTTGTGGGCGCTGACCGAGATCAGGTCGGCCGCCGCGGCGTGGGTGGCGAGGTCGAGCCAGCAGAAGGACTGCACGGCATCGGTGTGCAGCACCGCCTCGGGCGCGTGCTCGCTGATCACTGCCGCCACCGCGTCGAGATCCTGGATGGTCCCGATCTCGTTGTTGGCAGCCATGACCGACACGAACCGCACCGGCGGACCGTCGCCGGGGGAAAGGACATCAACAAGGTCCTCGAGATCGACCCGACCGAGGGGGTCGACAGACACCGTGCGACCTCCGGCGGCCAGCACCGGGTCGAGCACGGCGTGGTGTTCGATCGCCGAGCAGACGAGCGCGCCACCGGTGGCGTCGCGCACCCCCGCCACCGCCAGGTTGTCCGACTCGGTTCCCCCCGAGGTGAAGATCACCTCTCCCGGGGCGCAGCCGAGGGCGGCGGCCATCTGGTCGCGCGCCTCGTCGACGAGCTTGCGGGCATGGCGAGACGCCCGGTGGGCACCGGTGGGGTTGCCGAGCGGAGCCTCGAGCACCTCCAGGAGGGCGGCCCGCGCTTCGGGTCTCAGCGGCGAGGTCGCCGCGTGGTCGAGATAGACGCTCACCCGGTCCAGCCTAGGGCCGGACCGGGCGAGGTGGCCCGGCGTCGTTCAGACCGCGGCGAGACCCTGGGCAACCTGGTCCCAGTTGACGAGCTGATCGAAGAAGTTGTCGATGAACCCGGGGCGGGCGTTGCGGAAGTCGATGTAGTAGGCGTGCTCCCACACATCGAGGGTGAGGAGCGGCTGGGCGTCGTGCTTCAGAGGCATGTCGGCGTTGAGGGTCTTCATGACCTTGAGGCCACTGCCGTCGTGCACCAACCAGGCCCACCCCGAACCGAACTGGGTCTTGGCGGCATCGGTGAACTCCTCACGGAAGGCCTGCACCGAGCCGAAGGCACTGTTGATGGCGTCGGCCACCTCTCCGGTGGGCTCTCCGCCGCCGGTGGGGCTGAGACAGTTCCAGAAGAAGGTGTGGTTCCACACCTGGGCGGCGTTGTTGAACAGGCCCGAGTGGGTCTCGGCGGCCTTGATGATGTCCTCGAGGGACTTGTCGGCGTGGTCGGTGCCCTCGACGAGGCCGTTCAGGTTGTTGACATAGGTCTGGTGGTGCTTGCCGTAGTGGTAGTCGAGGGTCTCCTCGCTCATTCCTCGGCTGGCGAGGGCGTCCTTGGCGAAGGGGAGGGGCGGCAGTTCGAAGGCCACGTGAGGGGTCCTTTCACATCGTCGTATCTCACAGTTCTTGCTCAGTGGAGGCTACCTGGATCGGCGAGAGGCGAAACTTGGGCGATGGAGCCTTCCCCACCCGACTACGGCGACTCCTTCGCCGACGTCTACGACGACTGGTACGGACACGTCACCGATCCCGATGCCACCGCCGACCGAGCGGCCGCGCTCGCCCGGGAGGCCGGAGTGCCCCGGGTCCTCGAACTCGGCATCGGGAGCGGTCGCCTGGCGCTGCCCATCGCCGACCGGGGCATCGACGTCGTCGGGATCGACTCCAGTCCCGCCATGGTCGACCTGCTCGCCGCCAAGTCCGGGGCCGAACGCATCGAGGTCCACCGAGGCGACATGACCGAGGCCGATGCGCTCGTGGACGGCCCGTTCGGGGCGGTTCTCATCGCCTTCAACACGTTGTTCAACGTCGTCGACCCCGACGACCAGACCCGGGTACTCACCGCGGCCGCTCAGCTCTGCGCACCGGACGGCTCGGTGCTGATCGAGACCGCCGTGTGGCCCGACCCACCCGAGTCCCGGGAACGAGGGCTGTCGACCAGCCGCGTCGACCTCGACCGGGTGGTCCTGTCGGCCACCGACCATGATCCGGCGACCCAGGTCGTCACCGGCCAGCACATCGACATCACCGAGGCGGGCACCCGCCTGCGGCCGTGGCGCATCCGCTACCTCACCCTCCCCCAGCTCGACGCCATGGCGACCGACGCCGGCCTCGAGCTCGCCGACCGTTGGGGCGACTGGTCGGGTCGGCCACTCGCCGCGGGCGACCCCACCCAGATCTCCCGCTTCGTCATCGCCCGCTGATTGCCCGCCACCACTGATCGCTCCGAGCCTCGACCCCCCACGGTCGCAGGTACTGCCGCCACTCCGGGCTGAGGCCTACTGTGTGCGTTCACGGCACTCGAGGTGAACCAGCCGATGGAACACTACGACCCCACCGACCGTGAATCCCGACTCGGTGTGGGTCCCACCGATCTCCGGACCTGGCGAGAACGGTTTCTCGACGTCCTGTTGCGCCTGGTCTTCGCCGTGGGACTCCTCGTGGCGATCCCGAGCGTCGCCTACGCCATCCACGTCGGCGAGTGGGTCATCGCGGTGGTCGACGCCGTCGCGCTGACGGTGACCGCCACCTTGGCGTTCTACCCACGGATTCCTTACCCGGTGCGAGCCATCGGCTTCCTCGCCGTCATCTACCTCCTCGGGGTGTTCCTCTTCGTGGTGGTCGGGCCCGTCGCTGCCATGTATCTGCTCGGCGTCCCCGTGCTGGCCGTCGTGTTCCGGGGGACCCGGACCGCGGTGATCGCCCTCGTGATCAACGCCGCCACGCTCGTGGCGCTCGGGTTCGTGCCCGGCCTCGAACCAGCGGTGGGCGACGAGTCGATCGAGAACACGGGCAGTTGGCTCGTCGTCATTCTGAACTTCGTGTTCGTCAACGCCATCATCACCGCCGCCACCGCGGCGATCATCGGCCGCCTCGAACGGTCCCTCGCGGCCACCCGGCGCCTGGTCGTCGCCGTCGAGCAGTCTCCGAGCGGACTCCTCGTGACCGATGCCGACGGCCGACCCGTCTACGCCAACACCACGCTCCTCGAGCACCTGGGCGTCGAGGTCGACCTGCTCGAGGACCTCACCGTGTCGGAGATCGTCGCCCGAGCCGCCCCCACGCCGACCGAGCCGCTCCCCTCCGACGGCTGGACGGGAACCCTCGACGCCCCCCTCGACCACGAGGGCACGCCGCCTCGGACCCTCGCCATGACCCTGCGTCTGTCCCAGGATCCCGACGGGTTCGACCAGTTCGTGCTCACCACCACCGACATCACCGCCCAGCACCTCCTCCAGGAGCGCATCGCCCGCTCCGAGAAGCTCCAGGCCCTCGGGACCCTCGTCGGGGGCACCGCGCACGACTTCAACAACGCTCTCGGCTCGATCATGGGATTGAGCGAGCTGCTGCGGTCCGAAGCGACCGACCCCCGCCAGGCGGAGCTGATCGATGACATCCTCCGGGCCTCGGACCGAGCCCAAGGCGTGGTCCGCCAGCTCATGGCATTCGGACGCCAGCCACAACCGGGAGCGGCTCTGGTCGACGTAGGTGAGGTCCTCAGCCGGGACCTCCCGCTCTTCCGCGCGTCGGTACCCGCTCGAATCGACCTCGTCCTCGACCTCGATGCCGACTCGGGAGTCGGCCTACGCACCCCGCTGAGCGGCGTCGAGCTCCATCAGATCGTGGCCAACCTCGTCGTCAACGCGGCCCACGCGGTCGACCAGCACCCCCAGCCCCGCATCGCGATCTCCGCGACCCGGGCGCCGGCCTCGGACCTCGGGCTGCCCGACGCCATTCGGGCGCGGCTGGGCTCGGCCTGTGTCCACCTGAGCGTGTCCGACAACGGCCACGGGATGCCCTCAGAGGTGCTGACCCAGGTGCTCGACCCGTTCTTCACCACCAAGACCCCCGACCGCGGGACCGGCCTCGGGTTGTCGAGCGTGCACGGCATCGTCACCGCGGTCGGGGGCCACCTCGACATCGAGTCCCAGCCCGACCGCGGCACGACGGTCCACCTGCACCTTCCCCTGCTCGCCGGGGCGCCGGCGGTCGCGCCCGACTCCATCTCCGAGCCTGCTACCTCCCCCTCCGACTCCGATCTGGAGCAGCCCGCCGATCCCGCTCCGGCTCCGGCTCCGATCCGGATCCTCGTCGTCGACGACGAGACGATGATCGTGTCGAGCACCCGCCGGTTGCTCGAACGCCGAGGGTACGAGGTCCTCTCCACCACCGAGCCGGAGGAGGCCCAGGCCTGGGTCGACGACCCGAGCGTCGTGGTCGATGTCGTACTGAGCGACGTCTCGATGCCCCGGCTCAGCGGACTCGACCTGGCCCGGCGGGTGCGGGCCGAGCGTCCGAGCACACCGATCGTGCTCATGTCGGGCTACTCGGACAGTGTCCGCGCCGAGGATCGGGTCGATCTCGCCCCACTCCATCTGGTCGACAAGCCCTTCACCATCGATCGACTCGTCGACACGCTCGAGCGGGCCCTCGGCTCTCGTTAGCGCCTCCAGGTCACCGCGACCACTACCGTCGTCGCCGTGGGCGATGCTGCGTTCAACCAGCTACGGCGGAACCCGCTCACCGGCAGGTGGGTGACGATCGCCGCGGGACGCGCCAGTCGGCCCCAAGACTTCCTCACCCGGGTTCTCGCCGTCGAGGGATCCGAGGGCCGACCCTGCCCGTTCTGCCCCGGGCACGAGGAGCACACACCCGCCGAACTGGGCTCCTACGGCCTCGACAGCCGGTGGCTGGTCCGGGTGGTGCCGAACCGCTATCCCGCCTTCGAGGGTTCTGACCCCATGAAGGTCGACACCCTCTCGCCGCTCCACGCTCGGGCACCCGCCAGCGGCCGCCACGAGGTGCTGATCCTCGCCCGCGAGCACGATCTGCGCCTGGACCAGCTCGACTCGCGGCGCATGGCGTTGGTCATGGCGGCCCTGCGCGACCGGTTCGACGAGCACTCCCGACTCCCCGAGGTGGCCTACACCCAGGCGATCGTCAACTACGGGCGCGAGGCGGGGGCATCGCTCGAGCACTCACACGCCCAGCTCCTCGGAATCCCGTTCGTCCCCGGCGAGATCGACGACGAGTACCGGGGCTTCGCCGAGCATCAGGCGACCCACGGAGACGGCTGCCTGCTGTGCGACGCCGTCGCCGAAGAACTGGCCGAGCACCACCGGGTCGTGCTCGCCGACCGGCACGCGGTGGCCATCGCCCCGTGGTGGAGCGGTGCCCCCTACGAGATGCTGATCGTGCCCCGCACCCACCGGGAACGGGCTCCCGACGCCGATCCGGCCGAGGTCGTCGGTGTCGGGTGTGTGCTGCGCGACGCGCTCCGGCGGCTCCGCCACGTCCTCGGCGATGTGGCCTACAACGTCGTCGTCCACACTGCCCCCCACCAGGCGCGCGGCACCTACCACTGGCACATCCACCTCTTGCCCCGCACCTCCACCGCGGCCGGGTTCGAGCAGGGAACCGGGGTGTTGATCAACACCGTGCCGCCCGAGATCGCCGCCGCCGATCTTCGCGACCCCGACGCCGTGATGAGCGCCGGTCGCTGAAACCACGGGTCCGCTCCGTATCCTCGGACACGTGCCCGAGATCCGTACCGCCGTCACCATTCCCGCCCCTCCCGCCACGGTCTGGGCCGACGTGCGCGACGTCGCCAGCCACGTGGAGTGGATGGCCGATGCCGAGGCGATCCGCTTCACCTCCGAACGCACCGAGGGGGTGGGCACGACCTTCGAGTGCGACACCCGGATGGGCCCGTTCCGCCTCACCGATCTGATGGAGATCACCGAGTGGGTCGAGACCGAGCGGATGGGCGTGCGCCACGTGGGGATCGTGACCGGAACCGGCGTGTTCACCCTCGAACCGCTCGGCGAGCCCGACGAGCCGGTCGCCACCGTGTTCACCTGGACCGAGGAGCTGAGCTTCCCCTGGTGGATGGGCGGCCCGATCGGCGCCACCGCGGCCCGGCCGGTGATGAGCTGGATCTGGCGCCGCAACCTGAAACGTCTCAAGACCCGCGTCGCGGCGTCGGTCTGACCATCAGAAGAACGAGTCGGCCCATCTCCCGGCCAGCATGAGGCTGCCCACGTAGAACCCGACTGCGACCGCCACCACCAACACACTGGTGATCAGCCCCGACTGGGAGCGCGATCCGAGCCGGACCCGCCGGGGAAGCTCGACCAGCACCGCACCGACCAGCGCTCCGCCGATGAGGCCGCCGAGGTGACCCCCGACCGAGATCTGGGGGATGGCGAAGGTGAAGACCAGGTTGATGGCGACGAGGCCGCCGATGCCGCTCTGCCACGGATTGATACCCGAGGCCCTCTGGGCGACGACCATCGCCCCCATGAGGCCGAACACCGCTCCTGACGCTCCCACGGTGGGCTGGTCGGGAGCGAGGAGCATGACGCCAAAGGAACCGGCGAGCAGCGAGGTCGCGTAGAGCAGGGCAAAGCGCGCGCGGCCGAGGGCGGGTTCGAGCTCGGAACCGAGCAGCCACAACAGGAACATGTTGAAACCGATGTGCACGAGGTTGGCGTGGAGGAACCCCGAGGTGACGGTGCGCCACCACTCCCCGGCGTCGATGCCGATGAAACCGACGTCGCTGAACAGCCCACCTCCGATGAGGAGCCCGTCGACGTAGAGGTCGCTCCCGGGCTGGGCCAGGAGGTAGGCGACGACGTTGATCCCGATCAGGATCTTGGTGAGGATCGGATCGGTGCCGGCCTGGAGGGTGGCCATCGTGTGCACCTGCTGGCGTCCGCCGCGAGCACAGTCCGGGCAGTGGAACCCAACCGAGGCCGACCGCATGCAGTCGGGGCAGATGGGACGATCGCACCGCTGACACCCCACGCCGGCCCGGCGGTCGGGGTGAAAGGTGCAGGTCATCGGTGGCGGACCGCTCCGCTCGGGTGGCGGCGGAGGAGGCCCGGGAGGAGGCGGCGGGGGCGGCTGGGACACGAATCGACGGTACCGGTCGGCGACGGGGGTTCTCGGGTCAGCGACCCTCGAAGGTGGCCTTGCCCGGTCCGTGCTCGAGGAACGAGGCCACTCCCGTCGCGGCATCGGCGGTTCCGAACACCTCGGCGAAGCGATCCTGTTCGATGCCGAGCCCCTCGGCCAGGCTCGTGTCGAGCCCTTCGTCGATCGCCGCCTTGGCGAGACCCTGGGCGGCGACGGCGCCGCGAGCCAGCTCCGCCGCGTACTCGCGGGTGGCCGACTCGAGCTCGTCGGGTGCGACGACCCGGTCGACGAGACCCATCGAGAGCGCCTCGGCCGCCTTCACCTGTCGACCGGTGAGGATGAGGTCCTTCGCCCGGGACGGCCCGACCAGGCGGGCCAGCCGCTGGGTGCCGCCGCCCCCGGGGATGATCCCGAGGAGGATCTCGGGTTGCCCGAACACTGCTCGCTCGGACGCGATCCGGATGTCGCACGCCAGCGCGAGCTCACATCCACCGCCGAGAGCGAAGCCCGACACCGAGGCGATCGTGGCCCGGGGGATGGCGGCCACCGCGTCGAGTGCCGAGCGGAAAGCGCCACCCACCCGGCGAGCCTCGTCGGGGCCGCCGAACTCGGAGATGTCGGCGCCGGCGGCGAAGAGCCGCTCGCCGCCGGTGATGACCACCGCGCCAGGCGGGTCGTCGGTGAGCTCGGCCGCAATGGCCTCGAGCTGGCCGAGCAGAGCGGTCGACAGGGCGTTGACCTTGGGATTGTCGAGTCGGACGACGGCCACGCCGTCGTCGCCACGGTCGAGGTGCACCAGAGTGGGATCGGACATGGTCGGCCAGGGTAGGCGCCCGCTGTGCCCCCGGCGACGCCGCGCACCATACTCGGGCCGTGCCCCTCGCCCGCCGACGACTCCTGATCGCCGCCGCCGTGCTCACCGGGCTGGTGCTGATCACGTGGGCCTGCGGTCTCGGTGGCGGCAATGGCGACGATCCCGCTCCCCCCGTCGACACCGACGCGGAGAACGGTGAGACCGACGACGACCCCGGGGCCGACGATGACGCCATCCCCGAACCGCCGGCCTTCGTGCCGGTGACCGGTGGGACCGGCGAGGACGGCCAACCCGAACCGCCCCCGGTGCACGCCACGTTCTCGGTCGTGGTCCGGGGCGACACGAGCTGGGCCCCCTATCCCGGGCCCGAACTGGGGGAGCTGGACGACGCCGTGGTCGAAGAAGCCGGCGTGATCGCCGGGCGAGTCCGTCAGATGGAACGGACACTCAGCGCCGTGGGCGTTCCTGCCTCGATCGAGTTCGCCTACGGCCCTGCCGCGGCGATCTGCGCGGTGGACCCCGAGCTGTTCACCGAGCTGGCCGACAACGGGCACTCGGTCGGGCTCCACGCCCGGTCGCCGGGCGAGGCGTTCAGGGTCCACGAAGCACTCGAGACGTGCGGGGTCGCTCCGAGCTCGGCGTCGGGTCTCGGTGAGATGGCCGATCGGATCGGCCCCGACGGCCCGACCCCTGAACGGGTCCGCGAAGCGTTCGCGGTGCTCGGCGTGCTCGATGTCCGCCAGGTCGTCGGTGAGGCGTCGCCGGTGTGCGTGGAGGTCGGGTTGGCCGGCCCCACCCACGGCTACGGCACCGGAGCGTTCACCGCGCCGTGGCGTTCGGGATGGACCGAGGACGCCCCCTGCACCGATCTCCCCCGGGGCCGCATCGTCGTCATCGACCAGGCCCCGTTCGCTCCCGCCGACGGGGTCGACCGCATCGACGAACAGGCCCTCTCGCCGCTCGGGTCCCGCACCGACCAGATCCTCGCCTATGCGCTCGACCTGCGCTTCGCCGACGTCGGTGACCTGCCCGCACCCGGTGTCATCACCTGGGGCGTGACGGTTCGCCTCGACGACTTCATCGCCCCCGACCCCGCCCTCGACGACCCCGACGGCGACGTCGACGACGGCAACGACGGCGAGCTCCCGGCGCCCTCCCCCGACGCTCCTGATCCCCGGACCGCGCCGCTGTCGGAGGACACGCTCACCCGGTTCGCCGAGTTCGTCGAGGAACGGTGGGCCCCGAGCGTCGAGCAGGGCCGAATGCGGTGGATGCTGCCCGACGACATCGCCGAGATCCTCCGGCCCACCCCCGAGACGGACTGACCCCGACCGATCAGAGACAGGCGTAGACCGCGTCGACGAGAGCGCGGTTGCGGGGGCTCTGCCACCGTGGGATCACGTGGTTCATGACGTACCCGAACGCCACCCCGGCCGTGGGGTCGGCGAACCCGAGCGCTCCGCCCGAGCCGTAGTGCCCGAAGCCCCCCGGGTTGCGGCCGAAGGGCCGGTGCTCGGTCCACGGCTGGAGCCCGAGTCCGAAGGTGACGTCCTGGCCGAGGACGGGGCAGTGCCCGGACGCCTGGGGAGTCACCGCTTCGGCCAGTACGTCGTCGCTGAGGAGGCGGCCGTCGAGGAGTGCGTCGTAGAACCGGGCGACGCCCCGAGCGCTCATGTGGCCGTTGGTGGACGGCACCTCGGCTCGACGCCACTCGGGGGTGTTGACCACGCCACTCGACGAGTAGCCCGGTGGGTTCACGTAGCCGAGAAGCACCATGCGCTGCTCGGGATCGAGGTCGTCCCCCTCGAGGAGTCCGAGGGACAATGACGTCGCCACCTCGAAGGCGACCTCGGCACACCGATGGTGCTCGGCGTCGGGGACCCCGAACCACACGTCGGAGTGCAGGGGTGCCGCAACCCGACTCAGCACCGCTCCGGGACGGTCCCCGGTGACGGCCCGGATGATGCCCCCGACGAGATGACCGAAGGTGTTCGTGTGGTAGACGTGGCGCTCACCGGGGGCGAACCAGGGCGCGGTGGCGGCCAGGGCGGCGCACATGCGGTCGAAGTCCCACAGGTCGGTATCGGTGAGCGGCTCGGAGATCGCCGGGACCCCGGCCTGGTGGGACAGGGCGTGTCGCACCGTGACCTCGGCCTTGCCCTCGGCGGCGAAGTCGGGCCAGTACTCCGCAACCGGTGCGTCGAGGTCGACCGCGCCCGCGTCGACGAGCTGCAGGAGCAGGACCGAGACGACGGCCTTGCCCACCGAGTAGGCGTTGACGAGCGTGTCTCCCTCCCACGGCCGGGTGCGGGCGAGATCGCTCCAGCCGCCCCAGAGATCGACCACGGTCTCGCCTCCGACGACGACGGTGACCGAGGCTCCGAGCTCGGAGTGGTCGGAGAAGTTGGCCTCGAAGGCCTGGCGAACCGGGTCGAAGCCGTCGGCGACTCCGCCCGAGATGGGTGACCGCTCCACGCTCACGCCTCGCCGAGCAGCTCGTCGGCGGCGCTCCACGGGTCGAGCTCCCCTCGGGCGAGACGATCCTGGAGGTGCTCGAATCGCTCGCCTCCGCACAGCTCCTCGGCCCGGGCACGGAGCCGTTCGGTGACGATGCGACCCAGCTCGTCACGGCGACGGGCGTCGCGGCGTACCTCGAGGTCGCCGGTGGTCTCGAGGTGACGCCGGTGATCGGCGATGGCCGACCACAGGTCGTCGACCCCCCGATGGTCGGTGGCGACGGTGGGCACCACCGGGGGACGCCAGTTCCGCCCCACGCTGAGGTCGAGCATCGCCTCGAGGTCGTTGCGGGTGTCGTCGGCGCCGGGACGGTCGGCCTTGTTGATCACGAACACGTCGGCGATCTCCAACAGCCCGGCCTTGTTGGCCTGGACCGCGTCGCCCCACCCCGGGTTCACAACGACGACGGTGGTGTCTGCCGCCCCGGCGATCTCCACCTCGACCTGGCCGACGCCGACGGTCTCGATGAGGACCCATGGGCGCCCGGCGGCGTGGAGCAACCGGACCGCACCCGGTGTGGCGAGGCCGAGACCGCCGAGGTGTCCGCGGGTGGCCATCGACCGGATGAACACGCCCTCGTCGAGCGCGTGGTCGGACATGCGGACGCGGTCGCCGAGGATCGCTCCGCCGGTGAACGGAGACGACGGGTCGACCGCCAGCACCGCCAAGGTCTCGCCGCTGGCTCGCATCGACCGCACCAGGGAGTTGGTCAGGGTGGACTTCCCCGCTCCCGGCGCGCCGGTGATCCCGACCGTGTAGCCGTCGTCGGGCGGATCGACCGACGAGGCGGCACGGGCGACCGCGTGCGCGTCGGGCCCGCCCCGTTCGACGAGGGTGAGGAGGCGAGCGAGGGCGCGGCGTTCGCCGTTGCGGGCCGCCTCGAGCAGGTCCACGGCGTCGTCGCTGGCGAGGGCGCGGGTCACCGGCGCAGGGTAACCCCTCAGAGCGAGACGGCGGTCCCGTCGGTGGCGGTGAGATCGCGGATGCCGGTGACGCCTTCGACTCGGTCCTTCAGGATGCGCTCGACCCCGGCCTTGAGGGTCTGGGTGGAGGCTGGGCAGCTCACGCAGGCGCCGACCAGCTCGACGGTGACGACACCGGTGTCCTCGTCCACGTCGTGCAGGACGATGTCACCGTTGTCGGCCTGGATGGCGGGCCGGATCACCTCGATGACCTTCTCGACCTTCTCACGCACGAGGAACTCCACGACGACGGGGGCTGGTACCCCTCCAGCATGCCCGGTCCGAACCCGAGCTCACACCTTCAGAGCGCATCGATCCACTCCCGCACCACGGCGACGATCTCGTCGTCGTGCCCTTTCACGTCGTGGCGAGCCTTGTCGATCCAGTGGACGGTGACCGCCCCGGGAATCGCACCGAGTGCCGCCTCGAACTCCTCGGGAGTCCCGAAGGGGTCGCGGGTGCCCGACACGAACAGGCACGGCACGTCGATGTCGGGGAGGTGCTCGGTGCGCAGCTTCTCGGGCTTGCCGGGAGGATGGAGCGGATAGGACAGCAGCACCAGGCCGGCGGCCGGCCGACCCTGGGCCACCGCCATCGAGCACATCCGGCCTCCCATCGAACGCCCGCCGAGGACGAGACGGTGGGGAGCCGCTCCGAGCTGATCGGCGAAGGCGGCAGCCTCGGCGTCGACGGCGGCGATCAGCTTCGGAGCCCGATCGGGAGCCTTGCGCCCCTCCTTGCGGTAGGGGAAGTCGACCCGGGCGACCGGCAGCGGGGACACTCCGGCTTCGAGGGCGACCAGGGTGGGGTGTGATGCGTCGGACCCGGCGCCGGGGGTGAGCAACAGCCCGGCGGGTCCCGACGGAGCAGCCGGAGGGGTCATGCGAGGAGGATACGCCGGGCCTCGGCCAGCTCCTCGATGCGTTTGGCGGCGTCCTCGGTCACCCCGCCGTGGTCGGGATGGGCGTCGCGGAGGAGCTGACGGAACTGGCGCTGGATCGCCCGGCGGTCGAGAGCGTCGATGTCGTCACCGTCGGGCCCGACGAGGCCGAGAACGTCCCTCGCCCACCGGACCGGGTCGGGGCCGACGCCGAGCCACGGGTGTCCCGTGGAGCGGCCGGCGAGGTGGGACAGCAGACGCTCGTCGATGCTCCCCCGCCAGTGGGCTCCCTTGCGGATGACGTCCATGACCGGTCGACGCCGAGCGGGATCCAGCGTCCCGACGAGATACACCGCCGCGAGGGCCTGCTGGACCGGGGCGCCCCGGTCCTCGAGCTCGAGCTCGAGCCGCTGTCCCTTCGCCACCAGGCGGTGGTGGCTGCGCTGCAGGCCGATGCGGTCGGCCTGGAACCGATGACGCAGGCGGGGTTGGGAGATGCGACGCCCCGCTTCGACCTCGCTCATCAGGTTGTTGAGTTCGTCGTGCAGGTCGAGGTCGAGGGCGCCGATGTTGGCCGCCATGACTGCCCCGAGCAGGATGGCTCCCGCCCCGGGATGGGGGTCGAGAGGCAGCTCGTGGTCGCCGAGAGCCACCCGCCTGGTGGGGGCGATGGGCCTCGAGTGGAAGACCTCGAACTCGGCCACGAACATGACCGCAGGCTAACGGGCGCCTCTCCCGATCCCGTGGTCGAGAACGGAACGATCTGCTCTCATACGTAGTCGCGGAGGGTCTCCCGCAGGGTGGTCGCCGCGTCGGTCACCGGCTCCTCGTCGGGGTCGCCCGCCTCGATGCGCCGCGACAGCTCGGTCGCCTGGTCGATGATCGACGACCAGGTGCCGGGGGCGAACCCGAAGGGGAGCGCCATGTCCTCGACGACCACCGAGGTGGAGGCGAGCGCCCGGGCCGCGGCGCCGTCGTCGGGGTTGCGGGCGAGGCGATCGGCGGCGAGGAACAGGTCCGAGAGCGTCTCGAGGGCGGCGGGCCCGTCGTCGTCCTCGTCGGCCCCACCAGAGAGCGCATCGAAGATCCCGTCCACGACGTCCTCGTGAGCCACCGCCACGACGAGGTCGCCGTCGGCATCCCATCCGTAGGGCACCTCGCTCGCCACCAACCGTTCCTCCAACCGGTCGAGCGCGTCGCTCGACCAGCCCGAGACCTCGTAGCCGACGGTGTCGCCCTCCTCGGCCGCCGCGTCGAGCTCGGCGAGGGTCCCGTCGTCGACCCCGACACGGGCGTCGCCTCGAGCGACCACCTCGACCATTCCGTCCACCGTGTCCCGAACCGTCGCCGGCGCGACCAGGGTCGCTCCCTGCCACGCCCGGGGAATGTCGGCAGAGGCGAGCATCCCGTCGAGCAGGCGCCGGCCTTCCATGGTCCAGGAGTCGAGCGCCCACTGGAGGCGGTCGCCGGCCACCTCCTGTGGGGTCGGGACCTCGGATTCGCCTCTTTCGTCGGCCGAACTCTCGGCCGAGGGCTCCTCGACCGCGACCAGGACCGTCCCACAGCTGGCACAGCTGTCGACCGCGGCGAGGTAGAGATCTCCACAGGTGGGGCAGCGCTTCACCGACATGTTCCCATCCTTCCACGGGTCCCACGTGGCCCGCCCCCGGCGTGCTGGCTAGGGTCGGGCCATGAACGATCCTGCCGCGTCGTCGTCCACCCACGAGGCTCCCGACCGGAACCTGGCCCTCGAGCTGGTGCGGGTCACCGAAGCGGCGGCGATGGCCGCCGCGAGGTGGGTGGGCCGTGGCGAGAAAGAGATCGCCGACGGCGCCGCGGTCGACGCCATGCGCAAGGTGCTCGCCACCGTCCCGATGGACGGCACCGTGGTCATCGGCGAAGGCGAGAAGGACGACGCCCCGATGCTCTACAACGGCGAGCGCATCGGCGACGGCACTCCCCCGCAGTGCGACATCGCGGTCGACCCGATCGAGGGCACGACCCTCACCGCCAACGGCCAGGGCGGAGCCACCTCGGTCATCGCCGTCTCCGACGGTGGCTCGATGTTCGACCCCGGCCCGATCTTCTACATGGACAAGCTGGCGGTCGGACCCGAGGCCAAGGGCCAGGTCGACATCGATCGACCGATCATCGAGAACCTCGAGGCGGTCGCCAAGGCCAAGGGCGAGTCGGTGCGCGACCTCACGGTGGTGATCCTCGATCGTCCCCGGCACGCCGATCTGATCGCCCAGGTCCGCCAGGCGGGGTGCCGGATCCGGCTCATCGAGCACGGTGACGCCCCCGCCGCCATCGCCCCGGCCTGGCCCGACTCGGGCATCGACATCCTCGTCGGTATCGGCGGCTGTGCCGAGGGCGTGATCTCCGCGGCGGCGCTCAAGTGCATGGGTGGCGAGTTCCAGGGCCGACTGTGGCCACGGAACGACGAGGAGCGGCAGGCGGCGATCGACGCCGGCTACGACCTCGACGCGGTCCTCACCAACGACCTGCTCGTGCGAAGCGACAACTGCTTCTTCGCCGCCACCGGCATCACCGACGGTGAGCTCTTGCGCGGCGTCCAGTACGACAGTCGAGGGGCCACCACCCAGTCGCTCGTGATGCGTTCCAAGTCCGGAACGGTGCGCCAGGTGAACGCCCACCATCGCCTCGACAAGCTCCGCGACTACGCCTCGGTCGAGTACTCCTGAGCCGACGCTCGGGGCGACCCCCCGGATAGCCCTAGCGAGCACCCATCGGCCCGGCGCTGCCGAGGTCGTCGGGGCCGAGGGCCCGCCACAGCCTCGACCCGCCCGGACCGGGCCGTTCGGTCCATCCCCGGGCCAGGAGCGACGCGGCCACGGGATGGTCGGCCGACACGGCGGCCTCCACCACCGCGCCACCGTGGCGAGCGACGTCGTGCTCCAGGGCGGCGACGAGGTGGTTGCCGACCCCCTGGCGGCGTGCCTCGGCGGCGACGAACACTTCCTCGAGGGTGGCGCCTCGGCCGGCTTGGGCCCCCCAGGCGACCCCCACCACCCGTCCCTCGCTGCGTCCCACCACCCAGACCGATCTCCACGGCGGCAGAGGAAGGGGGACCGGGGCCAGCCAGTCGTTCTCGGCGAGGAAGCGACGAGCGTCGGGATCGGCCAGCTCGGAGAGGGTGAGCTCCAGCTCGGCGCCGCCGGTGCCGATCACCCGTCGCGGTTCGAAGACCACGTCGGCGCTCGGCACCCAGTGGCGCCGGCCTCCCTCCGGGACCACCTGGACGAGCAGGTGGAGGCGGTCGATCTCCACGGTGC
>SKKL01000231.1 GCA_007121465.1 Acidimicrobiales bacterium
GAGGAGCATCCTCCACAGCTTGGGCTCCATCGAGCGGGCGTCGAACGCTCGCGCCGTCGAGGAGCTCGAGATGAGCTTCATCCCACCGGACCAGGCGCTGCGCGACACCGCCGAGCACCTCGTCGCCCACGGCCTGGTCTGAACCTCGCCCTGGAGCGCCGAGTCCGCAAGGCCGCGGCTTCTGTGAGTGGTTCGTCGCGCCGGGGGCACGGAACGGCTCACAGTTGCTCCCGGACCCGGCCGAGACGGTCAGGCCTCCATGACGACGGGGACGATCATCGGTCGACGCTTGGTGCGCTTGTTCACGAAGCGGCCGGCGGTGCGACGCACGACCTTCTGGATGGTCTCGATGTCGCGACCCTCGTTCTCCAGGGCGTCCTCGACCGCGTCGCGGATGGCGTCGGTGGCCTCGTCGATGAGGTCCTCGGCCTCGGGGGCGTGGATCCACCCCCGGGTGATCACCTCGGGGCCGTTGATGACCGTGCCGGCCACCACGTCGATGGCGACGACGACCACCACGACGCCCTCTTCGGCGAGGACCTTGCGGTCGCGGAGCACACCGTGGCTGACGTCGCCGACGATTCCGTCGACGTAGAGGTACCCCGCCGGGACCGGGTCGCCACGGACGAGGCCGTTGTCGGAGAGCACGACCGAGTCGCCGTCCTCGCACAGGAGGATCTGATCGGGGTCCATGCCCACGTCCTCGGCCACCCGTGTGTGGGCGACCATGTGGCGGTACTCGCCGTGGACGGGGATGAACCACTCGGGCTGGACGATCGAGTGGAGCGTCTTGAGCTCCTCGGCCTTGGCGTGGCCGGTGGCGTGGACGTCGGAGATCCCCGAGTGGACGACGTCGGCGCCGAGACGCACCAGCCCGTCGATGACCTTGCTCACGTTCATCTCGTTGCCCGGAATCGGGTGCGAGCTGAGGATGACCGTGTCGTCGGGGGTGATCTTCAGGAACTTGCTCTCCCCCGCCGCCATGCGAGCCAGCGCCGACATCGGCTCGCCCTGGCTGCCGGTGGAGATGACACAGACCTTGCCCGGCTCGAGATCGCCCACGTCGGCGATGTCGGCGATGGCGTGATCGGGGATGTGGAGCAGGCCGAGGTCGCGAGCCAGCTTCACGTTCTTCTTCATCGACAGCCCGAGGGTGACCACCGTGCGGTCGAAGTCGATGGCGGCGTCGGCGATCTGCTGCACGCGGTGGATGTGGCTGGCGAAACTGGCGGTGATGATCCGCCGACCCTCGTGGGCGTGAAACAGGTCGTAGAGGACCCCGCCGACCGTGGACTCCGACCGGGAGTGGCCGGCCTCCTCGGCGTTGGTCGAGTCAGCGAGGAGGAGGCGGACGCCCTGGTCCTTCGCGATCTGACCCATGCGGGCGAGGTCGGTGAGGCGCCCGTCGACGGGGGTGAGGTCGAGCTTGAAGTCACCCGAGTGCAGGATCGTGCCCTGGGGGGTGTGGAAGGCGGTGGCGAAGCCGTGGGGAACCGAGTGGGTGACGGGGATGAACTCCACGTCGAACGGTCCGATCTGACGGCGCTCGCCGTCGTGGACCGGGATCAGTTCGGTGCGGTCGAGCAGGCCCGCTTCTTCGATGCGGTTGCGGGCGATGCCGAGGGCGAGCTCGGAGCCGTAGATGGGGAACGAGATGTCCCGCAGGAGGAACGACAAACCGCCGACGTGGTCCTCGTGGCCGTGGGTGGTGAGACACCCCTCGATGCGGTCGGCGTTGTCGCGCAAGTAGGAGAAGTCGGGCAGGACCAGGTCGATGCCCAACATGTCGAGGTCGGGGAACATCAGCCCGCAGTCGAGGAGCATGATGCGCCCCTCGATCTCGATGCAGGCGCAGTTTCGCCCGATCTCGCCGAGTCCGCCGAGGAAGGTGATCTTGACCGGTTCAGCCACGGTGGGGCTCCAGTTCGTCGAGGATGGCCCGCCCGATGTCTTCCAGGCCGTCGGGCTCGGGGCCCATGGGCGGGCGACACGCCCCACCGGGAAGGCCGAGGATCCGCAGCATGGTCTTGGTGGGAACGGGGTTGGGGGCAGCGTCGCCGGTCTCGAACTCGAAGGACGGGATCATCAGTGCGTTGAGGCGCCGGGCTTCGGCATGGTCGCCCGAGTCGAAGGCGTCGAGCATGCGGCGCATGATCGGAGCGGCCCAGTGGGTGGCGACACCGACCACGCCGACCGCGCCGGAGGCGAGCAGGGGCAGGGTCATGTTGTCGTCGCCGCTGTAGACCTCGAAGCCCTCGGGCGCCCGAGCCAGCAGGGCGGCGGTGGCGCCGGGGTGACCGGCAGCGTCCTTGACCGCCACGATGTTCGGGTAGCTCTCTGCCAGGGCCAGCATCGTCACGGTCTCGATCTTGCGACCAGTGCGGCCCGGGATGTCATAGAGCATGATCGGCAGGTCGGTGCACTCGGCGATGGCCGCGTAGTGCGCGAGGAGGCCGGCCTGGGAGGGCCGGTTGTAGTACGGGGTGACCGAGAGGATGCCGTCGACGCCCATGTCGGTGGCCGTGCGGGTCATCGCCATGGCGTGGGTGGTGTCGTTGCTGCCCGCGCCACCGAGGACCACCCCGTCGGGAATCGCTTCGCGCACCGCCCGGATCAGCTCGAGGTGCTCGACCGCGGTGAGGGTCGGGCTCTCCCCAGTCGTTCCCGCCACGACGACTCCGTCGTTGCCGTTGTCGACCAGCCAGCGAGCGAGGGTGCCGGCACCGTCGAGGTCGAGCGCTCCGTCGTCGGCGAAAGGGGTCGCCATCGCGGTGAGTACTCGTCCGAATCGGGCCAATGTGGCTCCTCGTGCCTTCTCGCCGGACCCCGCCACGAGGGGCGGCCGGCTGCGGTCAGATCGCCGAGATGCTACCAGCGGCGGTCCCCAGGGCCCGCAGGCGTTCGATCAAGGGGCCGGGGGCTCGAAGCGTCGGTCCGAGAGGATGTGGCTGACCCCGGCGCCTGACTGGGCAGCCGCATCGAGCGCCGCTCGGAGGTCGTCGCGACTGGTGATCGTCTCGAGGTCCCGGTCGAACGAGGTCACCTCCGCTACGCCGACGTCCTCGGCTGCGCCTCGGCGACCATGGACGATCAGGAGACCCTCGCTGCTGTCCGATGCCCACAGCACCGACACCGAGCCCGACACAGCGCCATCCTCGAGAGGCAGGGCCGCGACCTGCCCGATCACCCCGCCACCGCCGGGGGAGGTGTCGACGACCACGACGTCGCGGCCCACCGCGAGAAGGAGCCGGGTCTCGTCGAGAGAAAAGGTCGGTTCGACCCTGCGGCTCCCACGCTCCGCGTCCGCTTCGACGTCGACGGCCAGCGCCGCGACCTCTGCACCATCCTCGACCCGCACCACCCGCACGTCACACGTGAAGGTGGCGTCACAGGACTCCACCGCCACGAGCGACGAGCCGATCGCCAGCACCCGGCCGGGGCCGAGGCCACCGAGCTCGCCCGTGTCGAGGTCGAAGCGGTGCAGGCCGTGGCGACTCTCGTGAACCAGCTGCCTGCCAGCGACACCCACGGTCGTTCCGCCCGCCTCATCGAACGGGGAGGCCCAGGTCTCGATCTGTTCGCCGGTGGCGGTCAACTCGACGAACGACCGGCCCGATCGCATCACCACGGTCTCGGATCCGGTGAACCACGCCTCGAAAGGGCCGGGGAGGCCGTCGTGTGGGGGTCCGAGCGATGCTCGCCACTCCGAGCCGTCGACGAGCGAGACCCCGCCGAAGCGGCCGACGAGCATCTCGCCGAGCAACGCTTGGGGCAGGGCCGATCCGGATAGGCCCGACCCGCCGTCGACGAGCACGACGGGCCCACCACTGCCGTCCAGCGGGAACTGGGTCACGGCGCCGTCGCTCTCGCGTAGCTGCAGCAGCACCGCCTCCTCGAAGCCCTCCACCGGTTCGAAACGCGCGACGGGCTCATCGGCCGCCTGATCATCGAGGTCATCAGCGTCCTCGGCCTCCTCGTCGTCGGCCAGCAGCACGAGTCCGGCGATCAGAGCGAGGCCCGCCAAACCGAGGACGACCAGGCGCCGCCGGCCCCCGCCAGTGGTGACCCGCGTGACACCCCCCGCCTCAGAGGCAGCGGCCGGTTCGACGTCGACCTCCAGTTCAGGCAGGCGACCGCATCCCGGGCACGAGCCGACCGACCGGAGGCGCCGGCCACACTGGGAGCAGAACCTGCCGCTCATCGTTCGATCCCGCCGAGGTCGACGCGAAGGTCTGCGTCGACGAGGTGGAGGAGCCAGGTCGATCCGCGTGGGGCCTGATCGAGTGAAGCCGACCAGGCGTCGAGGGGCTGCATCTCGGATCCGGAGCGGTCGAACCACACGACGAAGGGCGCGTCCCGCACACCGGTCTGCTCGCCATAGTCCGGCGCGACGATCAGTCCGGCGCTGCTGTCGGGAGCCCACATGATCGTTGGCTGCTCGATGCTCGGCCGGGTGGGCAGGTCCACCCGGCCGATCGCTCGGCCCGAGGCCACATCGACGATGACGACCTCTCCGTCCGCGACCAGCGCCAGGCGCTCACCGTTGGGGGAGAACCGATGACCCTCGGTCGTCGAGACCGGAACCCACGCAGATTCGATCGAGGGATCGAGGGCCGCCAGGACCGACCCGTCCGACACCGCCACCAGGAGTTCCTCGCATCGGAGCTGACCGTCACATCGGCGAACCAGCACCTCCCCTGAACCCACGGCCCGGACCTCACCCAATCCGAGTCCGACGACCTCGCCAGAGTCGAGGTCCAACCGGAACACCCCGTTCGGTCCCTGGTGGATGACCTGGCGGCCGGCCACGCCCACCGCCTCGCCCTGACCGGACGAGATCACCGGCGAGTCGTGTCCCTCGCGTCGTCGGATGTCGTCGGTCCACCACTCGACGAGGCGGTCGCCATCGACTGCCAGGGAACTGCCGCTGCTCGTGACACCGATGAGTTCGCTACCTGATCCGCCATCCGCCTGGTTCGACGGGAACCAGCGACCGTCGTGGAGCGACAGGCCACCCGCCGGGGTGACCAACATCCCGCGAGTCACGACGCTGCCACGTCCGACATTCGGATGCAGGAGCTGTGCCGGGGACGACAGCTCGAGCACCGGGCCGCCGTCGAAGGGCAGGAGGTGGAACCGGCCTCGGGCGGGGTCGCCGGCGACGAGCCAGCTGCCCTCGAACCCGTCGAGCGGCGGCACCATCGGAGAACCTGGGACGACCTCGATCGAGGGACCGCTACGCGACTCCTCTTCCTCGCCAGGATCACTCGGGTCGGCGGTGGTGGGGAGGGGCCCGCCGTCGGACGGTTCGGGGATGTCTTCCGGGTGCTCCTCCGTGCTCCACACGAGGTCGAGGACGACCACTCCGCCGACGACCAACAGCAGACCGAGGGCCAGACGGGCACCGAGGGGCGTGTCCCCGCCCCGCACCGTCAGTCGTCCACCGGCACCGCGGACGACCGGCGCCGAGCCGGGGGCTCACCCCGCTCCTCGGCGGCGCGCTCGTGGGCCACCTTGCGCAGCACCATCGGGTAGCCGAAGGCGGCGATGACCGCGAAGGTGAACCACTGGAACGTGTAGCCGAGGTGGGGGCCTTCACCCACCTCGACCGGTTCGACCGGGACGGGCATCGTCCCCTGATCGGGGGCCTGCCCCGAGAGGGACACGTACGCCGGGAGGACGGGGTAGTCGAGCTGAGCCCCGAGTCGGTCGATATCGGCCCGAGCGAGGCGGGTGAGGCGACCCTCGTCGGGGTCGACGGGCCCGGTGCTCCCCCGCCGCTGGCTCTCCATCAGCGATCCGACCACGGTGACCTGGCCGTCGGGCGGGTCGGCCTCGACGATGCGCTCGCCGTCGCCGACCGACATCGGCACCCACCCCCGGTTGATCACGACCGCCGTGCCGTCGGAGGTCACGAGCGGAGTGAGCACCCAGTAGCCGGGAGCGCCCTCGTAGCTGCGGTTGGCCACCGTGACCTGGTCCTCGACCCGATAGGTGCCGGTGACCTCCACGCTGCGCAGCGCGACATCCTCGACATCCTCATCGGTCGAGCCGACGCTCACCAACTCCGACACGGGGACGAGGGGCAGCTCGGTGCGCGCCGCCTGCAAGTCGTTGTTGGCTCGCCGGGTCTCGAGCCGGTCGTACTGCCACAGCCCGGCCACCACGCACCCCACGACGATGCCGATGGCGAGGAGATGCGACAGGATCCAACGGGGACGGACGACGAACCGGTACACGCTGCCTCACAGTACTGGCCCACCTGGTCGTACCGGCAGCGGAGAGCTGTGACGCCTGGCCACCACCAGGTGCTCAGCGTCGGGACCGCTTGCGGCGCCGGGAGATCTCGGTGGCCCGCACCTCGGCCTCGGCCGCCTCGGCGGCCAGTGCCTGCCAGGCCTCGAGCCGCGGTCGGGCCAGCTCACCCCGTTCGACCGCGTCGCGCACCGCGCACCCGGGTTCGGTGGCATGCAGGCAGTCGGAGAACCGGCAATGCTCCGCCCACTCGGCCACATCGGTGAAGGAGGCGGCGACCGCGGCCGGGTCCCCCCAGACGCCGACCGAGCGGATGCCGGGCGAGTCGATGATCACTCCCCCACCCGGCAGCAGGTACAGCTCGCGCGACGTCGTGGTGTGACGACCCTTGGAGTCGCCCCGCCTCACCTCACCGGTGGCGGCGACGTCGTCTCTGCTCAGCAGGTTCACGAGGGTGGACTTGCCGGCACCCGACTCGCCGATGAGCACCACGGTGCGGGCGAGGAGGCGGTGTCGCAGGTCGTCGATCCCCTTCGCCTCGGGCACCGACACCACGACGACCTCGACTCCGGGGCTGCCCGCCTCGACGTCGGTGACGACCTGGCGGGGATCATCGACGAGATCGGCCTTGGTGAGGACGACGAGGGGGTCGGCTCCGGCGTCGTGGGCGAGGAGGGTGGCCCGCTGGATGCGCCCGTCCTTCACCGGTCGGTCGAGCCCGCACACCACCCCGACCACGTCGACGTTGGCGGCGAGGAGCTGTTCGGTGCCCTTGTCCGGGTCGCGTCGGCGCAGCAACGACCGACGGGGCAGCACTGCCACCACGACGCCATCGGCCACGGCGACCCAATCGCCGACCGCGACCGAGGCATCGACGCGCATGGGCAGTTGGTCGACCCCATCGGCGGTGGCCACGGTGAGGGCGACCCCGTCGTGGCGCACAACCCGCCCCGGCGCTGCCGCGGCAGCGCCCCGCTCCTCGGCGAAGACGGTGGCCCAGGTCGGATCCCAGCCGTAGGCGTCGAGTGCGGACGTCGGGCTCAGGTCACGATCCCTTGCCTGCAGCGATCTGTTCCACACCCGAACCGTACCGGCCCGAGCCTGCTCGCAGCGGCGATCATCCCCACCCCTCCGTCGTCCCCATCACATCGCGGTTTCTCCCCACGCCTGAGTGGGTAGGGACTCCGATAGGGCTCAGAACACCTGCCACGAGCGGAGGCACATGCCCGCTGACCCATCCCCGCCACGATTTGACCCGCCCCACGGGGGAGGTGCAGTGGGATGAACATTCGCATCATGCTGGAAGGGCTGTCCTCCGACCCATCACGCGCACGGCACGAGGTGCAGAGCGCGCTGGACGCGGACGGGTACACCGGCGACACGGACGGCATCTTGCTCTTGGTGAGTGAGCTGACGACCAACGCAGTGCGCCACGGGTCGGCCCCGATCGTCCTCGTGCTCGACAGAGTCGGAACGTCGGTCGATGTATCCGTCGAGGACGATTCGCTCGACGATGTCCCCACGGTTCGCCACCACGAGGGCGACGAACCCTCCGTCGGCGGCTATGGACTCCAGATCGTCGAACAGGTCGCTGATGCGTGGGGCTGGGCCCCGACGCCCGCCGGAGGTAAGCGCGTCTGGTTCTCGATGGAGTAGGCGGATGCCGGTCGCTTCCCCCGACCCCTCCTGGGCCGACCACGCGATCGAGGCTCAGGTCACCCGCACTCGGTGTCGTAGTAGGCCGCGATCTGCCTGGCCGCGTTGTTGACTTCCTCGAGGCTCTCCGCCGAGTCCAACGCCCGCTCGGTCGCCCAGTAGTCGTCGAGCACCTGACTCGGCTCGCGCATCGAATCCGGCGCCACCTCGGCGAGGGCGACTGTGGACCGACGGGCCGTGAACCGCAGTGAGGCCGTCGAGATGTCTTCCGAGGTGAGGGGGCGGACGCTCATCGCGATCACCGAGGTGTCCCACGTCGGCCGCGGAATCACCCGATAGACGCCTGGCCTGTTCTCGAACTGGCGAAAGACCTGCTGCGCCACCTCCGGATCGGCATCCCGGAGCTGCACCATGGCGCGCTCGGGAAGTAGCTCGGGACTCACCGACTCGATCATCTCGGGGGATTCCGCGAAGTCATCGACGAATTCGTCGTAGGCCTGCTGCTGGTCGACCCAGGCGTACGCCTCGATCTGGGC
>SKKL01000070.1 GCA_007121465.1 Acidimicrobiales bacterium
ACGTCGAACTTGGCGTCGTGGGTGAGCACACAGATGGCGTCGCGAGGCCCGAGCTCGCGGCCCCGGTCGGCGATCAGGTCGTTGGGCCAGGACACGACCACCTCGTCGGCCATGGGGAACCGCTGGTGGGTGGCGAACACCGGTCGGGCGTCGCACACCACGACCCGGTAGCCGAGCACCTTGGCCACCCGGGCGAGGGCAGCGGTGAAGTCGACCGCCCCGAAGATCCACATCTGGGGCGGCGGGGCGAACGACTCGACGAACACCCACACCGCGTCCTCGCGAGCCTCGCCGTGGGGGCCGTAGTGGCGGACTCCGGTGCGCCCCGCCTCGAGCTCACCGAGGGCGTCACGGGTGACGACCCGATCGAGCTCGGGGTCGCCGAGGGTGCCGAGGGGTTCCTGGCCGGGCCCGACGAGCAGCTTGGCCCCGGTGTGGGGGCCCTGCACGACGGTGGCCAACGCGACGGGGATCTCGCCCCGCAGAGCGGTGTGGAGCCGGTCGTAGATCGAATCCACGCCCGCTACCAGTCGAGGGGTTCGATGTAGAGGTGGACGGTGCCGCCGCAGGTGAGGCCGACGGCGAAGGCGTCGTCGTCGCTGTAGCCGAAGGTGACGATGCGACGAGCGCCGGAGTCGAGGATGTCGAGGGCCTCGGTCACCACCGCTCCCTCCACACATCCGCCCGACACGGATCCGGCGACCTCGCCCTCCTCGTTCACCGCCATGGCCGCGCCGGGCAACCGGGGACCGGAGCCGTCGATGTCGACGACCCGGGCCACCGCCACCTTCTGACCGGCGGCGCGCCACCGGTCGATGTCGGACAGGATCTCCTTCATGTGACGATCTCCTCGGCGAGGTGTTCGAGGGCGGCGAGGGAGTGACCCTCGATGAACCGGTCGACGTGGGGGAGGGCGGCGGCCATGCCCCGGGCCAGGGGCTCGTAGCCGGGGGTGGCCTTCAGCGGGTTGACCCACACCACCCGGTGGGCGACCCGGGCCAGGCGTTGCATCTGTTCGCCGAGCTGGTCGGGGTCGCCCCGGTCCCACCCGTCGGAGAGGATGACGACCACCGCGCCTCGGGCCATGCCCCGCACACCCCAACGGTCGTTGAACTCGCCGATGACCTCCCCGAGACGGGTGCCGCCGGCCCAGTCGTCGACCGCAAGGCCCGCTCGTTCGAGGGCGGCGTCGGGGTCGCGGGTGGCCATCTCGCGGGTGAGGCGGGTGAGGCGGGTGCCGAAGGCGAAGGCCTCGACCCGGGTGCGGCCGGTGGTGGCGGCGTGGACGAAGCGCAGGAGGCTGCGGGCGTAGGGCTCCATCGAGCCGCTCACGTCGACCAGCAGCACGAGGCGGCGCGGTCGTTCCCCCGGTCGGGTGTGGTGGCGGCTCACCAGCTCGCCGCCGGTGCGCATCCCGCCCCGGGCGGTGCGCCGGAGGTCGATCCGACCGTGGCGGGCCCGACTGGGGCGGTGGCGCCGCGAGGGCCGGCGAGCGGCCGACAGCGCCATCGACGACATCAGCCGGTGAGCCTCGGCCAGCTCCTCGGCGCTGCACTCGGCGAAGTCGCGGTGACGGAGCACCTCGGTGGGGCTGTAGCGGACGGCGAGGACCTCACCGTCGTCGTCGGTGGCGTCGAGCGAGGCGTCGTCGGGATCGGGGGCGTCCTCGTCGTCGAGGGCGAGGGTGACCGGGGTGGCCACGACGAGAGGTCGCATCACCGCCGGTGGTCCGCCCGCCCAGAAGGCGTCGAACACCGCGTCGTACACGTCGAGGTCCTCGGGTCGGGTGCACAGGGTGGCCCGTCCGGCCCAGTAGAGGCCGGAACGGTCGGTGGCCCCGACGAGGGCCACCGCGTCGGCGAAGGCCACCGTGGCCCCCACCGGCACGCTCAACCCGGCCTTTCGGAGCGTGGCCACGAAGGCGACGAGCGCCTCGTCGGGCGCCGCCTGGGCGGGGTCGTCGGTCCCGGTGGCGCCGGTCTCGGTGGCGCGATGCTCAGCCATGGCGGGCGGCGGCGTCGGCGACGAGGCTCTCGAGCCCGTTGCTGCGGACCCGCTCCTGGTCCTCGCGGTACTTGAGGACGGTGCCGAGGGTGGCGTCGAGGGTCTCGGCGGTGACACCGTCCTGGCCGAGCAGGGCCAGAGCCGAGGCCCAGTCGATGGTCTCGGCCACCCCGGGCGGCTTGTAGAGCCCGAGGCCCCGAAGCTCGGCGGTGGCGGCGGCCACCTGTCGGGCGAGACGCTCGCCCACCTCGGGGGCCCGCAGGCGCACGATGGCGACCTCGCGTTCGATGCCGGGATGCTCCACCCAGTGGTAGAGGCACCGGCGCTTGAGGGCGTCGTGCAGGTCGCGGGTGCGGTTGGAGGTGATGACCACCACCGGGGGGACCCTCGCCGCCACGCGGCCCAGCTCGGGGACGGTGATGGCGTAGTCGGCGAGGATCTCGAGGAGGAACGCCTCGAACTCGTCGTCGGCCCGGTCGAGCTCGTCGATGAGCAGCACCGGCGGTGGCCCGTCCCCGTGGTCGAGGGCCCGCAGCAGGGCCCGTCGGACGAGGAACCGCTCGTCGTAGAGCTCGTGTTCGAGATCGTCGGTCGACGCGCCCGCCGCCGCGCCGGTGGCCTCGGCGGTGCGGAGATGGAGGAGCTGGCGGGCGTGGTCCCACTCGTAGGCGGCCTGGGCCAGGTCGATCCCTTCGTAGCACTGCAGCCGGATGAGCTCACCGCCGATCCAGGTGGCGAGGGTCTTGGCCACCTCGGTCTTGCCCACCCCCGCCTCACCCTCCAGCAGCAGGGGCCGCTGCAGACGCAGGGCGAGGAACACGGCCGTGGCGAGCCCCTCGTCGGTGAGGTAGTCGTGGGCGGCCAGCGCGTCGGCGGTGACGGCGACCGAGTCGGGAGCCGACCAGGTGGGGTCTGCGGGGGGCGAGGTCATGTCGACTGCCAGCGTAGGCCCCGGGGGCGGGATCAGACGGTGGCGCCCATCTGCCAGATCAGGACTTCGCCGCCCTCGGGGCCACCGGTGAGGGTGAGCGGACCGGCCGAGGTGAGACGGGCGGCCGCGCCCCGGCTGAGCGGCTCGTCGGCGAGGTCGACCTCGCCGCGGGCGACGAACACGTGCACGAACTCGTCGCTCGGCACCTCCACCGAGGCGCCCTCGTCGAGGCGGGCGGCCCACAGCACGGCGTCGTGCTGGTGGATCGTGACTGCTCCGTCGTGGCCCTGTCCGGAGGCGACGGCCACGAGCCCGCCGGCGGCGAGCGCGTCGGACAGGTCACGCTGCTCGTAGGAGGGCTCGACGTCACGGGTGTCGGGCAGGACCCACATCTGCACGAAGTGCACCGGCTCGGTGGTCGACGCGTTCATCTCCGAGTGGGTGATCCCCCGCCCGGCCGACATGCGCTGGGCCAGTCCCGGCCGGATGGTGCCATCGGTACCGGTCGAGTCGGCGTGGGCCACGCCCCCCTCGAGCACCCAGGTGACGATCTCCATGTCGCGGTGGGAGTGGGGCGGAAAGCCGCCGCCGGGGGCGACGACGTCGTCGTTGTTGACCAGGAGCAGGCCGAAACCGGTCTCGGACGGGTCGTAGTGGCCACCGAAGCTGAAGCTGTGCCACGAATCGAGCCAGCCCATGTCGGTGTGGAAGCGCTGGTCGGGGCGGCGGATGTCGACGGTTGCGGTGGTGGTCATCGGTCCTCCTCGGGTCCTACAACCTTCAACCACTTGGGGAGTGGCGATGTTCCCGCCTCCCCCACCGGCCGGATCAGCCGGAGGCGTCCTCGAGGGCCCGGCGCACGAGGACCCGCGCGAGGTGGCGCCGGTAGTCGACCGAGGCGTGCAGGTCGGCGGACGGCTCGGTGCCCTCGTCGGCCACCGCGGCGGCGTCGGCCAGATCGGAGCCGCTCGCCAGAGCAGCCTCGGTGGCGCTCGCCCGCAGCGGCGTGGTGCCCATGTTGACCAGGCCGATGCCGGTGCGATCGGGACCATGCACCGCGGCCACGCCGACGATGGCCCAGTCCTGGGCCCGACGGTTGAACTTCTGGAACGACCACCCGGCGCCGGCCATCTTCGGGATCTGGATCTCGGTGAGCATCTCGCCCTCGGCGAGGGACGACTCGAAGTACCCGGTGAAGAACTCACCGGCGGGGATGTCGCGGGTGACACCGCCGGGCCCCGTGGCCACGAAGGTGGCGTCGAGCGCGAGGAGAACCGCCGGCAGGTCGGCGGCGGGATCGGAGTGGGCGAGGGATCCGCCGATGGTGCCCCGGTGCCGGACCTGGAGATCGCCCACGTGGGACGCCGCGTGGGCGAGCAGCGGAACCTCGGCGTGCAGCAGGTCGTTGGTCTCGACCTCGTAGTGGGTGGTCAGCGCCCCGACCGCCACGTGGTCGCCCCGGTCGCGGATGTAGGACAGGCGGGTGATGCGCCCGATGTCGACCACCACGGTGGGCACCGCGAGCCGCAGCTTCATCATCGGGATGAGCGAGTGCCCCCCGGCCATGAGCTTGGCGTCGTCGCCGTGTTCGGCCAGCGCGTCGAGGGCGGCCTCGGGCGAATCGGCCCGCACGTACTCGAAGGCGGCGGGGATCACGAGCGAGCCCCGGTGGTGAGGTCGACCGGGGTGAAGGACGGCTCCGAAGCCGGGTCGCCGGTGGCGGCGGCCAGCACCGCCTTCACGATGTTGTGGTAGCCGGTGCAACGGCACAAGTTGCCCTCGAGCCCCGTGCGCACCTCGCGCTCGCTGGGGTCGGGGTTCTCGTTGAGCAACGAGAGCGACGCCATCACCATGCCCGGGGTGCAGTAGCCGCACTGCAGGCCGTGGTGCTGACGGAACGCCTCCTGGATGAGATGGAGGGTGCCGTCGTCGTCGGCGATGCCCTCGATGGTCTCGACGAACAGGCCGTCGGCCTGGGTCGCGAACATCGTGCAGGACTTGACCGATGCCCCGTCGACCAGGACGGTGCACGCCCCGCACGACGAGGTGTCGCATCCGACGTTGGTTCCGGTCAGCCGCAGCTGGTCCCGGAGGAACTGGACGAGCAGCGTTCGAGGTTCGACCTCGGCGGTGTGCTCGGATCCGTTGACCGTGATGGTGATGTTCATGTACCCCTCCGCCGGGGGAGTGTAGGCGCGCCGCGTAGGGATGAGGCCGGACCGCCGTGATGTCGCGTTCGCGACCGGCGCGATCAGCCCGCCTGGAGCGGATCGGAGGTGAAGGGCCAACCCGGGGGGATCGACAACGGCTCGCGGGCGACCGGGAGGATGGCGTAGGGCTCCTCGCCGGGACGGACCATGCTGTAGCGGTCGCGGGCCAGACGCTCGATCTCACCCGGCGTGTCGAGCGCGTCGACCCGAGCCTCGAGGGTCTCGAGCTCGGCCTCCAGAGCGGCGAGCTCGGACTCCGACGCGGCGATCGCCGACCGCTGGTCGAACAGGGTGCGGAGGGGAAAGGCGGACGCGGCACCCACCCCGACAGCGACCACGAGGATCAACACCAGGACCACCATGCGGCGAGGGCGACGCGCCGGGCTCATGAGCGGCGCCTCGGAGCGAGCGCGGCCCGTCCCCAGAACGCGGCGGCCTCGCCCAGGTCCTCTTCGATGCGGAGGAGCTGGTTGTACTTGGCCACCCGGTCGCTGCGGGCCGGAGCGCCGGTCTTGATCTGGCCGCAGTTGGTGGCGACGGCCAGGTCGGCGATGGTTGAGTCCTCGGTCTCGCCCGATCGGTGGGACATCACCGAGGTGTATCCGACCCGGGTGGCGAGGCCGACGGTGTCGAGGGTCTCGGTGAGGGTCCCGATCTGGTTGACCTTCACCAGGATCGAGTTGGCCACCGACGTGTCGATACCCCGCTGGAGCCGTTCGGCATTGGTGACGAAGAGATCGTCGCCGACGAGCTGCACCCGACCACCGAGCACCTCGGTGGCGCGGGCCCATCCGTCCCAGTCCTCCTCGGCGTGGCCGTCCTCGATCGACACGATCGGATAGCGGTCGCACCAGTCGGCCCAAAAGTCGACGAGCTCGGCGGGGCTGAGGCTGCGACCCTCGCCCACCAGCTCGTAGCGGCCGTCGCGGTAGAGCTCGGTGGTGGCGGGATCGAGGGCGATGGCGATGTCGTCGCCCGGGGTGAAACCCGCAGCCTCGATGGCCTCGATGAGCAGCTGCACCGCCGCCTCGTTGGTGGCGAGGTCGGGAGCGAACCCACCTTCGTCTCCCACCGCGGTGGACAGGCCCCGGTCGTGGAGGACCTTCTTCAGAGTGTGGTAGGTCTCGGCTCCCCATCGCAACGCCTCGGAGAACGAGGCGGCACCGACCGGCATCACCATGAACTCCTGGAAGTCGACGTTGTTGTCGGCGTGCTCGCCTCCGTTGAGGACGTTGAGCATCGGAACCGGCAGAACGTGGGCGTTGGCGCCACCCACGTAGCGGTAGAGCGGCACCTCGAGCTCGTCGGCGGCCGCCTTGGCCACCGCGAGCGACACGCCGAGCATGGCGTTGGCCCCGAGCCGTCCCTTGTTGGGGGTGCCATCGAGATCGATGAGGGTGGTGTCGACGAGGCGCTGGTCGAGGGCGTCATAGCCGTCGAGGGCTTCGTAGACCTCGCCGTTGACGTTGCCCACCGCAGTGAGCACACCCTTGCCGCCGAAGCGGTCGCCGCCGTCGCGCAGCTCGGCGGCTTCGAACTGGCCGGTGGAGGCGCCGGACGGCACGATGGCCCGCCCGCGTGCACCGGACTCGAGGACGACCTCGACCTCGACGGTGGGGTTGCCACGCGAGTCGAGGACCTCCCGGCCCACCACGTAGTCGATCGCGCTCATCTTGTTCCTCCGTCAGCGTGGGTCGACCGCCGCCAGCCTCGGCCCGCCACTCGTGCAAGGCACCGCACGGACCGGTCCCCGAAACCGAGGTTTTTCGAACTGGCACCAGCACACAGATGATGCCACACGGGGTCGCGCGATCGGGCGACGGTCGGGCTCGGTCCCTGCCGTCGCACCATGGGTCGCCCCGGTCCGGCACCAGCCCGACCCCCGAAATGAGCACTCAGAGTGGTGGGGCTCGCGCGCCTCGCACCGCAACCCTGGGCCGCACGGTTCAATTCACCGATTGGTAACCATTAGGGCTAGGAAAAAATGAACACGGAGCGTAGTTTCAATTCAGGCAAGACCTGGGTAAGTGACGGCACCAGGTGGACGCCGAGTAGGACTTGACCAGTGACGGAGCATGCCATGAGACCAGGACCGATGCAGCGATGAGCGCCTCCGACACCACCACGGGGCGCACCACGGCGACCAACCGCGCAGAGCGGTCTAGCAAGCTTTCCGTCAGTCACCCGAGCGTCGACGGGTGGCTGCCGGAGGACGATGGGGCCCTGCACCGCCGACTGCGGCGAGCACCGAACATCCGGCTGAGCAAGCTGGCCATCGCCGCCGGGGACGTCCTCACCGTCGGGCTCGCGGCACTTCTCGCGATCCTCCTCAAGGTCAGGTACTTCCCCCTCGACCCCACGCCGGTCACCAGCTACCTCATGATCCTGGCTCTCGCCCTCCCGCTCTGGCCCCTGGCCCTCCGCGGCCGGCGGCTCTACGAGTCGCGTTTCATCGGGCGCCGAGCAGACGAGTGGCGTCGGATCATCGACGCGTCGGCGATCGCCGTCGTCGCACTCATCGTCTTCGACTTCCTCCTCAAGACCTCGCTCGCCCGCACCTGGGTCGTCATGGTCGGGGTCCTCAGCGTCATCGGGTTGATGGCCTACCGGGAGTTCGTGCGTCGTATCTTCGCCAGCCGCCGCCGAAGCGGCGTCGGCCTCCGGCGAGTGGTCATCGTCGGCGACAACGACGAAGCCCTCGCCATCGAAGACATGCTCCGGGACGACCGCAGCATCGGCTACGAGGTGGTGTCTCGCGTCGTGCAGCGGCCCGGCCACGATCGCCAGGAGATCCGCGAGATGCTCCTGAACGACACCCTGCAGGCGGTGGAGGACAACAACGCCAACGGCGTGATCATCGCGGTCACCGCCGTCGACCCCCGCATCTCCAACCAGCTCGTGCGAGCCCTCGCCTACTCGGGTGTGCACCTCGAGCTGTCGTCGGCCCTGTCGGACGTCTCGGCCGATCGGATCTCGATGCGCCCGATGGGGAGGAGCCCCGTCCTCTACATCGAGCCCGTGAACCGCTTCGGTTGGCGCCCCGTCGCCAAGCGTGCCTTCGACCTCACCGCGGCGCTCACCCTCTTGGCCCTCACCGCTCCCCTCCTCGCGCTCGTTGCCGTCCTGGTGAAGATCACCTCCCCCGGTCCGGCGCTGTTCAGCCAGGAGCGGGTCGGTCGCTACGGCGAGACCTTCAGGATCCACAAGGTCCGGTCGATGGTCACCGACGCCGAGGAGCGGCTCATCGATCTCCGCGACCAGAACGAGGCCGACGG
>SKKL01000010.1 GCA_007121465.1 Acidimicrobiales bacterium
CAGAGCGCCGCGAGGAGCAGGGGGAAAGCCGTCATACCCGTTCGGGGCAGGGTTCCCGATCCGCCCGACGCGGCCTCGGTCGACTCCGGGGTCTCACTACCCGCGGCCTCCTCCTCGATGCCCGCCACCGCGCTGTCGTCGGTGTGGACCTCGGACTCGGTCTCCGCACCGTCGGACTCGGCCTCGCCACCCTGGTCGTCCCCGCCGGACTCCTCGGTGCCGTTCTCGTCGGCACCGCCCTCCGGCGTCTCGACGATGCCGCCGACCTCACCTTCTTCCTCACACTCCTCTGCCGCAGCAATGTCGACGTCGAAGCTCCACTCCGGGTTGGTCAACTCATAGCCCTCGAGCGCCACCGCAGTGAGCGTGTCATCGATCGGACCAGCCACGGTGCCCGACACCACATCACCGTCCAGCAGATACTGCACACCCGTGGTGTCGGGGATCGTCAACTCACCCTCGACCTCACACTCCTGGGACTGAACGACAGTCGGACCAACCGCCGTCACCAGCTCATCAACCGGATCGTCCTCGCACTCCTCCGCCGCAGCGATGTCGACGTCGAAGCTCCACTCCGGGTTGGTCAACTCATAGCCCTCGAGCGCCACCGCAGTGAGGGTGTCGTCGATCGGACCGGAGACAGTGCCCGAAACGACCACACCGTCGAGCAAGTACTGCACACCCGTCGTGTCCGGAACCGTCAACTCACCCTCGACCTCACACTCAGCGGACTGGGCGACACCCGGATCAACCGCCGTCACCGGCTCATCGACCGGGTCGTCATCATCGCCGCAGTCGGGCGGGGTCGACCCCAACCCAAACGAGCTGTTCTGGGTGTGACGGTTCTGGCCATGACCCCACACCGACGTGAACGCCAACTCCGGCGTGTCGCCGGCACCATGGGTGGACGTAACCGTGGTGCTGGCTCCCCCGCTGAGCGTGAACTGCGTCGCGCTGGTGTTGCTCCCGCCACCGGTGATCGACACCTGGACAGATGCCGTCTGTCCCGGGTGGGCGTTCGTCACGTTCCAGCTGACCGCGTACCCCCCGGCCTCGGTGCACTCGGTGGACGGAGTCGCGCCCGTGAGCTCGTGGGTGCCGGTGTGGTTGTTACCGGCAGCGGCGGGGGCGAAGGCCACCAGAGCGGCCACGAGGGACAAGACCATGGCCAAGGCGGCGGCAAGTCGGCCTCGTCCGGTGTCGGCTCGTCGGTTCTCTGGTCGCATGGGGGGAGTCCTCCGGTCGTTCGTGACTCTGACCGGCTCGTTGCCGATCACGTCCTCGAAGGGGCCGGTTTCGCTCTCACTCCCCGCCGGTCACAAGCGACCAGTCTCGACCGGCGGATCATCGCATCCCCTGCCGACCTCACGGCCGGCCCGCCTACTAGAGCACGCGTTGCGGTCGCTTGCCTACCCTCAGCGATCAAAATGAGCCGGGCGACCCACCCGGCACCGGCACCGGGTTCAGGACGTGGCCAGGACCTCACCGGTGACCAGGCGGTACCGGACCCACCCGATCTGGTCCTGGTCATCGTTGACGAACACGGCAACCGTCGCGGCCTCGAGTCCACCGGCCTCGGCCTCGATGTTGAGGTAGCGAACGTCACCACCGGCGAGGCCGAGCTCGGCGAAGGTCCGGGCCGGAAGGTCGCCGAGGTGGTCCTCGGCATCGATGGCGGCCAGCGGGAAGGCCGAGTCGGTGAACCCCGCGGGGGCCCTCTGGTCGAGCGGCCCGGCGAGGGTGCCATCGGCGAACACCGTCCATACGTCGACCACGGAGGGATCCGACCCGGACTCGACCCAGGCGACCAGGTAGTCCGAGTAGATCACCACGCCAGACGTCCGCTGTCCCTCCCCCACCTCGGCGAGGAGCCGGTCGAGGGCCGTCGCCGCGGAGACGTGGACGAGATCGGTGCCGGCCGGCGTGATGGGCCCCACGGCGGTGGTCGAGGGCGGCTCGACGACGCCACCATCGTCGACCTGCGTGCCGTCGGCGAGGGCGATCACCGCGCCGAATCCCAACGCTCCGACGACCAACGCGGTCACGACCGAACGGGCGGCCAACAGGACACCACCCGACGAATGCTTCGGCGCCGACGGAGGGGGAGGTGGCCGTGTCGTCGAGGGGCGGGCCCCGGGGTCCTCCGGGAGGGGATCCCCCGGGACCCAGTCCTTCCATCGATCCCAGTTTCCGCCGTCGCTCATTCGACCATCATCGCGCCGAGTGGAAATGTGCGACCGAACCCGACCGGTCAGGCGAAGGTCAAGGCGTCGTCGGCCACGTCGACGGTGACCTTGTCGCCGTCGGAGAACCGGCCCTCGAGCAGGGCCATGGCCAACTGGTCACCGAGCTGGCGCTGGATCACCCGCTTGAGCGGACGAGCACCGAAGGCGGGGTCGTAGCCCTCGCGTGCGATGTGCGACGCCGCGGCCGGGGTGACGTCGAGGTCGATGCGTCGGTCGGCGAGCCGCTTGCGAAGCCGGTCGAGCTGGATGTCGACGATCTGGCCGAGGTCGTCCTCGGTGAGCTGGCGGAACCGCACGATGTCGTCGACCCGGTTGATGAACTCGGGCTTGAAGAACTCGCGGGGGTCGCCGGGCAGGTTGGAGGTCATGATCAACACGGTGTTGGTGAAGTCGACGGTGCGACCCTGACCGTCGGTGAGGCGACCGTCGTCGAGGAGCTGCAACAGCACGTTGAACACGTCGGGGTGAGCCTTTTCGATCTCGTCGAGGAGGATCACCGCGTAGGGCCGACGACGGACGATCTCGGTGAGCTGGCCACCCTCGTCGTAGCCGACATAGCCGGGGGGCGCCCCGATGAGGCGGCTGACCGAGTGCTTCTCCATGTACTCGGACATGTCGACTCGGACCATGGCCCGCTCGTCGTCGAAGAGGAAGTCGGCCAGGCTGCGGGCCAGCTCGGTCTTGCCGACACCGGTGGGGCCGAGGAACAGGAACGACCCGATGGGCCGGTCGGGGTCCGAGAGACCGGCCCGGCTGCGGCGGATGGCGTTGGCGACGAGGTGCACGGCGTCGTCCTGTCCGACGACCCGCTTCTGGAGGACCTCTTCGAGGCGGACCAGCTTGGCGAGCTCCCCCTCCATGAGCCGGGTGACGGGGACCCCGGTCCAGCGGGAGACGACCTCGGCGATGTCCTCCTCGTCGACCTCTTCCTTCAGCATCTTCTGCTCGGACTGGAGCCCGGCGAGGACGGCGGTGGCCTCCTCGACCTGGCGGTCGAGCTCGGGGAGCTGGCCGTAGCGGATCTCGGCGGCCTTCTCGAGGTCGGTCTCGCGTTCGACCTCGGTGCGCTTGGACTCGAGCTGCTCCTTCAAGTCGCGGATGCGTCCGATGGCGTCCTTCTCGGACTGCCAGTGGGCGACCATGCCGCCCTTCTGCTCGCGCAGGTCGGCCAGTTCGGCCTCGAGGGCGGCGAGACGCTCGGCCGACGCCTGGTCGGTCTCTTTGGCCAGGGCGACGCGTTCGATCTCGAGCTGGCGCATACGCCGCTCGACGACGTCGATCTCGGTGGGCATCGAGTCGATCTCGATACGGAGCTTGGACGCCGACTCGTCGATCAGGTCGATCGCCTTGTCGGGGAGGAAGCGGCCGGTGAGGTAGCGGTCGGACAACACCCCCGCGGCGACGAGCGCGGCGTCCTGGATGCGCACGCCGTGGTGCACCTCGTAGCGCTCCTTCAGTCCGCGGAGGATGCCGATGGTGTCCTCGACCGACGGCTCGCCGACGAAGACCTGCTGGAAGCGGCGCTCGAGGGCGGGGTCTTTCTCGATGTGCTTGCGGAACTCGTCGAGGGTGGTGGCGCCGACCATCCGCAGTTCGCCTCGGGCCAGCATGGGCTTGATCATGTTGCCGGCGTCCATGGCACCCTCGGCCGCACCGGCACCGACGATGGTGTGCATCTCGTCGATGAAGGTGATGACCTCGCCGTCGGCGTCGGTGATCTCCTTGAGGACCGCTTTGAGTCGTTCCTCGAACTCGCCGCGGTACTTGGCCCCGGCGACCATCGAGGACAGGTCGAGGGAGATGAGCCGCTTGTTCTTGAGGCTCTCGGGGACGTCGCCTTCGACGATGCGACCGGCGAGGCCTTCGACGATGGCAGTCTTGCCGACGCCGGGTTCGCCGATGAGCACCGGGTTGTTCTTGGTGCGTCGCGAGAGGACCTGGATGGTGCGGCGGATCTCCTCATCGCGCCCGATGACGGGGTCGAGCTTTCCGGCTCGGGCCAGCTCGGTGAGGTCGCGGCCGTACTTCTCGAGCGCCTGGTACTGGTCTTCGGGGTTCTGGGAGGTGACCTTGTGGCTGCCTCGCACCTCGCGGAGAGCGGTGAGAAGGTCCTCGCGGGACACGTCGATGCGGTCGGCGAGGGCGAGCAGGAGGTGTTCGGTGGAGAGGTACTCGTCGCCGAGCTCGACCCGTGCCCGGTCGGCGACCTCCATCAGGTCGTTGAAGCTGCGCGAGACCCGCGCTTCGCCGCCGTAGGCCTTGGGGAGCTTGGCGACCGCCTCGTTGGCCTGGTTGCGCAGTGAGAGCGGGGTCTTGCCGACCTTGGTCAGCACGGGCAGAACGATGCCCTCTTCCTGCTGGAGCAGGGCCACGAGGAGATGCTCGGGGGTGACCTCGGGGTTGTTGGCGGCGCGAGCGGCCGAGATGGCGGCGTTGACCGCTTCCTGGGTCTTCAGCGTCCAGCGATTGGGATCGAGCGACATGCCACCAGCCTATCTAGGAAGTATCAGAAAACCTATTAACAATGCCATCAACTTTTGCGACGTCGACGAGCTCGGCCCTCGTCGTAGAGCACCACCGCCTGGCTCACCGGCACGAGATCCCGGCGGTGCTCGCGATGAGCGGCATCGATGGCCTCCTCGGCCTGGCGGCGCACCCGGTCGAGCTCGCGGCGCAGGCGACCGATCTCGGCCTCCATCTCGAGGACCCGCTTGACCCCTGCCAGGTTCAACCCCTCAGTGGTGAGGTCCTGGATCCGTCGGAGGATCGCGACGTCGTCGTCGCTGTAGCGACGGCTCCCACCCCCGGTCCGGGCCGGTTCGACCAAACCCTTCCGCTCGTAGATGCGCAAGGTCTGGGGGTGGACCCCGGCCAGCTCGGCCGCCACCGAGATCACATAGACGGCCCGATCACGGGGAACACGGGGGCCCGAGGATCGATCATCGGGACGGGGCGCGGAGGTCATGGGTCATCACACTCCCAGGTGAGCCCGGGGCGAGACCTCGGGTTCGATCTCGGCGAGCTGTTCGACCAACTTGCGCTCGGCCGACGACGGATTGGCGGGAACGGCCACCTCGACGGTGACGAGCAGATCGCCCGCTCCGCCCGACGCGGCGGTCACGCCCTTGCCCTTCACCCGGAAGGTTCGGCCCGAGCGGGTGCCGGGTGGGACCCGGAGGGTGACCGGATCGCCGTCGAGGGTCGGCACCCGGATGTCGGCGCCGAGCACCGCCTCGGAGTAGGTGATCGGCGCGACGAGGGTGAGGTTCTTGCCGGTGCGACCGAAGTGATCGTGATCCCCGACGGCGACGTTCACGTAGAGGTCGCCCGCGGGGCCCCCGTTGCGCCCCGCGCCGCCGCGACCCTTCAGGCGGATCTGCTGGCCGTCGGCCACCCCGGCGGGGATCCGCACCTTCACCTTTCGGGATCGGCGTTCGACGCCGGTGCCCCGACAGGTGCCGCACGGGTCCTCGACGATGGTCCCTCGACCGGCACACCCCGGGCACGGCTGGCTGAAGGAGAAGAAGCCCTGGTTGTCGTCGAGCACGCCCCGGCCCCCGCAGCGCGAGCAGGCCTGGGGGGTCGTGCCCGGCTTGGCTCCGCTTCCCGAGCAGGTGGAACAAGCAGCGTCAGAGGTGAGGTGCACCTCGGTGGTGACGCCCTTGGCGGCGTCGACGAACCCGAGGTGGAGGTCGGCCTGGAGGTCGTCGCCCCGCTGCGGGCCCGCCCCCCGGCCGCCTCGACCGGGGCCGGCGCCGCCGCGACCGCCGCGGTTGAACAGCCCGCCGAAGAGGTCGCCGATGTCGTCGGTGGTGAAGTGGAACGGTCCGGTGTTGCCGCCGAGACCGCCGGCCATGGGCCCCATGCGGCGGATCTGGTCGTACTCCTTGCGCTTCTCGGCGTCGCCGATCACCTGGTAGGCGGCTGACACCTCCTTGAAGCGCTCCTCGGCCTTGGCGTCACCCGGGTTGGCGTCGGGGTGGTTCTCCCGCGCCAGCTTGCGATAGGCGGAGGTGATGTCCTTTTGGCTCGCGCCCTCGGACACCCCGAGAACCTTGTAGTAGTCCTTCTCCAACCACTCGCTCTGGGCGGCCACCGCTCACCCCTTCACCTTCACCATGGCAGCTCGGATGACCCGGCCGTTCCACAGGTAGCCGGGGCGGAGCACCTCGACGACGGTGGCAACGGCATCCGGGTCGTCGGCGTGCTCATGGAGGACCGCCTCGTGCATCTCGGGGTCGAAGGGCTGATCGAGAGGATCGACCCGCTCGAGACCGTCCTTTTCGAGAACACCGAGCAGGGCGGCGAACACGGGCTCGACCGCCGAGGCGCCGTGCATCATCGCCGCGTCGCAGGAGTCGAGCACCGGCAGCAGACTGTCGGCGAGACGGGCCTTGGCCGTCTCGCCTGCTTCACGGTGCTCCTTCGCGGTGCGCTTCTTGTAGTTCTCGAAGTCGGCCTGGAGTCGGCGGAGCCGGTCGAGGTACTCGTCGCGCTCGGCGATGACCGAGTCGAGCTGGTCGAGGGTCTCGGTGGCCAGGGCCTCGAGGTCCTCGGGACCCAGCTCGGCCGGGTCGGGCCGGTCGGGACCGGGGGCATCAGCCGCGTCGGCGGCTGCCTCCTCCGGTTCGGCGCCGGCATCGGTCTCGGCGCTCCGGGTGTCGTCGCTCACGACTTGTCGTCCTCGTCGACGATCTCGGCGTCGACGATCTCGGCGTCGACGACCTCGTCGTCGGCCGGGGCGTCACCGGGGGGCGGAGTCGCGCCGCCTTCGGCACCGGCCTGTTCGGCCGCCGCCTGCTCATAGAGGCGCTGGGTGAAGCTCTGGCTCGCGGTCATGAGCGTCTCGGTGGCGGTCTTGATGGCCTCGACGTCGTCGCTGGCGAGGGCCTTCTTCAGGTCCTCGAGAGCCGACTCGACCGAGGACTTCTCGTCGCCGGAGAACTTCTCACCCTGGTCGCGAAGGACCTTTTCGGTCTGGTAGACGAGGCTGTCGGCGTTGTTGCGGACCTCGGCCTCTTCCTTGCGGCGACGGTCCTCCTCGGCGTGGGCCTCGGCGTCCTTGACCATCTGGTCGATGGCGTCCTTGTTGAGCGAGGACTGACCGGTGATGGTCATCGACTGTTCCTTGTTGGTGGCCCGGTCCTTGGCCGACACGTGGACGATGCCGTTGGCGTCGATGTCGAAGGTGACCTCGATCTGGGGCACGCCACGGGGGGCCGGGGGCAGGTCGACGAGCTGGAACTTGCCGAGCGTCTTGTTGAACTGGGCCATCTCACGCTCACCCTGGAGCACGTGGATCTCGACCGAGGGCTGCATGTCCTCGGCCGTGGTGTACACCTCGGTGCGGCGGGTGGGGATGGTGGTGTTGCGCTCGATGAGCTTGTGCATCACGCCGCCCTTGGTCTCGATGCCGAGGCTCAGCGGGGTGACGTCGAGCAGGAGCACGTCCTTGACGTCGCCCTTCAACACACCGGCCTGCACGGCAGCACCGACGGCGACGACCTCGTCGGGGTTGACCGACTTGTTGGCCTCCTTGCCGGCGATCTCCTTCACGAGGTCGGTCACCGCGGGCATGCGGGTCGACCCACCGACGAGGATGACGTGGTCGAGCTGACCCTTCTCGAGGCCGGCGTCGGTGATCGCCTGCTCGAAGGGGCCCTTGCACCGCTCGAGCAGATCGGCGGTGAGCTCCTGGAACTTGGCCCGGGTGAGCGAGTAGTCGAGGTGCAACGGGCCGGAGTCGGTGGCGGTGATGAAGGGCAGGTTGATCTGGGTCTGCTGGACCTGGGACAGCTCGATCTTGGCCTTCTCGGCTGCTTCCTTCAGGCGCTGGAGAGCCATGGCGTCGTTGCTGAGGTCGACGCCGTGGTCGCCCTTGAACGAGCTGGTGAGCCACTCGATGACCCGCTCGTCCCAGTCGTCGCCACCGAGGCTGGTGTCGCCGTGGGTGGACTTGACCTCGAACACGCCGTCGCCGATCTCGAGGACCGACACGTCGAAGGTGCCGCCGCCGAGGTCGAACACGAGGATCGTCTGGTCGGCGCCTTCCTTGTCGAGGCCGTAGGCGAGGGCCGCCGCGGTGGGCTCGTTGATGATGCGCAGCACCTCGAGGCCGGCGATCTGGCCGGCTTCCTTGGTGGCGGTGCGCTGGGCGTCGTCGAA